>CAZKER010000286.1:0-28630 GCA_964551845.1 uncultured Cyanobium sp. | reverse complement strand
CATCCAGCAGGTTGTTAAACACGTGACGTATCACCCCTTCACCATCGATCACATAAGTGACCCGGCCTGGCAGCAAGCCGAGCACACTTGGCACCCCGAAGGCCTTGCGCAGTGAGTTGCCCCCATCCACCAATAGGGGGAATGGCAGGTTGTGGCGGCTTGCAAAGCGCTGGTGGCTGGCCAGATCATCGCCGCTGACACCCCAAACCTCAGCCCCCAGAGCCTGGAGGTCGGCGTAGCTGTCGCGGAAGGCACAGGCCTCAGCCGTGCAGCCCGGTGTGTCGTCCTTTGGATAGAAAAACAGCACCAAGGCCTTGCCGGCCAGTTGGTCGCTGCGGCGCTCGCTGCCGGTGTGATCGCTGAGGGCCACGAGCGGGGCTCGGTCTCCGGCGGTTAGGCCCATATCAGCAAACATGAAGTTCTCCTTTAACCCTAGGCAGCTGCCCCTGGTTGCCGCAGCGGTGGACTGGGACGATGGGTTTAGCAGCGCAAGCAGCCTTGACTGGCCCGATCGAGGAACAGCCCAGCCTCTGGCACCAGAGCGACCTGCTGAGCCTGGTGCCCGCCGAGCCCCAGCTACAGCCCACCACCCTGCTGGTTCTTGACACAGAGACCACGGGGCTTGACCCCGCTTCAGCCCAGTGCATCGAGGTTGGGGCCGTTCTATTTCACGTGCCCAGTCGGTCGGTATTGAGCCAGGTTTCCTTCCTGCTACCGGCGGCGGCGAACCCTGCAGAGCATGTCAACGGCATTGCTGCAATGGTGACTTGCCTACCCCAGCCATGGCAGGCGGGCCTCCAGCATTTCCAGTCCCTGCTGGCGGTGGCCGACGCTGTGCTCGCCCACAACGCTGCTTTTGATGCCCAGTGGTTTGGCATAAAACCGCTGCCACCAATTGAAAAGCCCTGGATCTGCTCGATGAATGACATCGAGTGGCCGCCTGAGCGGCACCTGCGCTCGGCCCCTTCGGTGCGCGATCTGGCCCTGGCCTATGGGGTGCCGGTGTGGGCTGCCCATCGGGCCCTCACCGATTGCACATATCTCGTTCAGGTGTTGGAGCGCTGCTCCGACTTGGAAGCCCTCCTCGTGGCAGCCCTAGAGCCCAGGCTGCTTTACCGGGCCAACCTCCCCTACGCCGAACGGCATCGGGCCAAGCAAGCAGGCTTTCGTTGGAATGAGGCTGTGCGGGGTGCCTGGAGCCGCCGGCTTAGCGAGCGCCAAGCCCAGGCCCTACCTTTCCTCGTGCAGAGGGTGGAGGCCGATTCGGTGGCGGCCTGAGCCCCGGGTTTTTGGACTTGTGGTTTGTAAAGAATTTGTACCAATCTCTGATGCCGAACGGCCCGTTCACCCCATTTGGCCGTGGCCTCCGCAGGCTGGATTGATAGTTGCCATGGAGCCCATGGCTGGTCGAATGCCGCAGCAGCGGCTGCTCCGTTGGCAGGCCGTCCGCACCTGGGCGCGGCTGATTCAAGAGGCAGAAGGGCTTTGGCGGGTCGATGTGCGCGATTTGCGCCGGTTGGCGGCCCATGAGCTGGGCCAGTTGCTGCAGGAGGTGCCGCCGCGGTTGCGGCGGCGCGTCAACCTCTGGCTGAAACGCCTCCGGGTCAGCACCAGGCTCCACTGATCACCGGGCGGCAGGACATAAAAAAACCGGCTGGGGAAGCCGGTGGGAAAAGAGACTTCACCAAAAAAATTGGTGGTCGGTTGAAATCGGAGCGACAGGATTTGAACCTGCGACCCCCACTACCCCAAAGTGGTGCGCTACCAAGCTGCGCTACGCCCCGGCGATTTGAAGTTACCACAGCGCTTTGCGCTGTTTGAGCCGTCGGATAAGCCGTTCGGTGAGCCGCTCCCGCCCCAGAACCGCGTATCCGGGAATTCGCAGGCGACGGGCCAGCTGCCGCAGTTCACCGACCCCCAGACTGGCCAGCCGCAACTCGGGCAATCGGCTCCACACGGCAGAGGCTGCAGGCAGGTCGGAACCCTTGCGATTGGCCGAGAAGCTCAGCAGGGCCCCGCCAGCCATCCACTCCGGCACGAGCACAAACAACACCGCCAACAGCCCGTAAAGCTCCACCAGCCCCTTGGGCAGCGGATGCAATGGGCGTTTGCGAGGCCTGGGCTCGAGCTTGCTCACAGCAGGGGGGCGTTGGAATCGTTCTGCCAGCCAGACGGCTGGCTTGAAGGCCTATCTCGCCATTGCAGCTGGGGCTCGGGCCGCGGGTTCAACTTGACGCTCCAGAAGATCAGGGAAAAACAGAGGCCCAGGGTGATCAACACCCCGAGAATCACCACTCGATCGGGTAAGGGGGTCACAGCAAAGTCCTCCTCATACCTGCTCCGTGCGTAGGCACTCCATCCGGAAGGATTGTTGCTCCATGGTCAGCACATCACCCCTGAGGATCAGGGTCAGCTGCCCGTTGCGGTAGCGAATGCCAGGCAGGTCTGAAGCCTCGCGAAACAGGGTGGAGCGTGAGCGCCCGGCGAGGAGTGAAGCCTGGGCGTCATTGCGCTCCAGGGTGACCGGGCGCTGATCGGGGCAAATGAACTTTTCAGTGATGCCGTAGTCCTCCCACCAGGGCGACCCCATTGAGAGCAGGGCAATGGCAAGCAGCGGCAGGGACACGGTCAGGCCAGCTGAATAGGGTCATTGTCCCCCCGCAGAACGCAGTGGGCCACAGACCAGTCGTAAGCAGACCACACTCGTGGGTCGAGCTTGTAGGCGGCGCCCGCGAAGTTGCCGAGCCTCTGGCCACTCGGCTGCGCCGAGCAGTAGGGGCGACTGCCTGGTTTTGCTAAATACTGCTGGTGATATGGCTCGGCAAACCAAAGGGTTTGGTTGCTGCGCAGCTCCGTAGTGATCGCCCCGAAGCCAGCGCTGCTCAGAAGGGCCTGGTAAGCGTCGCGGCTGGCTTCTGCCAGGGTCAGCAGGTGAGCATCGTTTATGTAGATGACCGATCGGTACTGGCTGCCTCGGTCGTTGCCCTGGCGATCCCCCTGGGTGGGGTCGTGGCATTCCCAGAACAGCTTGAGTAAATCACTGAAATCGATCAGGGATGTATCCCAGACCACCCGCACAACCTCACTGTGGCCGGTGCGGCCGGAGCACACCTGGTCGTAGCTGGGTTGCTGAATCGAGCCCCCGGCGTAGCCAACCGCCGTGGTGATAACGCCAGGCAGGCGCCAAAAGCCCTTTTCTGCTCCCCAGAAGCAACCACACCCAAAGACTGCTTCCGCCTGGCCGGCCTTGGGGGCCGCTTCGATCGGAGTGCCCAGCACAGCGTGGGGGGCTTGGGCCTGAGGAGTGCTCTGAAACAGCCCGAACACGCTGGTTATCGCAATTAAATTCGAGCCTAGGCAGTCCCTTTAGGTGCTGCGTCTGGCTCAAAGGCGATGTGGTTAAGCAGGGTGGTGGTGAAGGCGAACAGCAGGAATGGCAGGGAAAGAACCAGGATCAGACCCACACCCACCAGCGCAAAAATCGGCTTGCTAGCCCCCATCAAGGCCAGACCAGCCGCCAGGCTGGCAAATATCACCAGCATCCAGATCAGGATCTGACCGTAAATATCGCCGAAGGTCAGGGTGCAGCGCAGCCGGTAGGGCAAGCCGGAAAACGGGGCAACTGGCTCCATGGGGGCTCCTGGGCGGGGAACGCGAAAGGCGACACAACCCACCTAAGCCCCATCCGGTTCGATTGACTGAACAGCTCAACAAGTATTGAGATCAGCCGGCGGCCTTCAGTTGTTCAGTTGCCTGTTCTCGGTCCCAGAGGCGCTGGTAGGTACCGCGCTCAGCCAGCAGCTCGCTGTGGTGCCCCTGCTGCACCAGCCGCCCCTCCTCGAGCACCAGCACTCGATCACAGGCGGCCGCGGCCGAGAGCTGGTGGCTGATCATCAGCACGGTGCGACCCAACCCTTGACTGTTAGCTAGGGCACTGGCTTGCTCGAGGCGAATTGTGCGCAGGATTTCGGCAGCGGTGGTGTTGTCGACGCTTGCCAGGGCGTCGTCTAAAACCAACAGCGGGGTACGCACCAGCAGGGCCCTTCCCAGTGCTGTGCGCTGGCGCTGGCCGCCGCTCAGGGTGATGCCCCGCTCCCCGACAAGGGTCTGGTAACCATCGGGGAATCCCTTGATGTCTCCCTCAAGCCTGGCCTGGCGAGCTGCCAGCTCTACCCGCTCCAGGGGCGCATCAGGCTCGCCGTAGCGCAGGTTGTCGGCAAGGCTGGCGGTGAACAGATAGCCCTCCTGGGGTACAAGCCCCACCTGGCCCCGAAGCTCAGCTAGCTCCAGATCGGTGATGTCGACCCCATCGAGCCAAAGCTGGCCTGGATCTACTTCAACCATGCGCCCAAGGGCCCGGGCCAGGGTCGTTTTGCCGCAACCCACGGGTCCCACCACCGCTACCAGCTCACCAGGGTGGAGCTCAAAACTGACGTCCACCAGTGCTGGTCGGGGGGCGTTGGGGTATCGCACAGTTAGGCCCCGGGCCTCAACAGCCCCCCGGCTTGGCCGGGCTGGGGGGGTTGGTGATGCTGAAGAAACGATCAAGGGCCGGCGTCTCAGCAGCTCCTCGACCCGCTCCAGGCTCACCTGGCCAGTCTGGAAAGTGTTAAGGGTGAAGCCCAGCAGGGCCGTAGGGAACACCAGCCGTTCCACAAAAAGGATCAGGGCGACAAGGTCGCCGATGCTGAGGCGTCCACTCTCCAATTGGCCACTGCCTAGAGCGAGCAGTAGCAGCAGGCTGATTGAAGAGATGCCCTCCAGCAGCGGGAACAGGGTGCTGCGGGTGCGAGCCAAATTAAGGGCTGCATCCCGGTAGATGCGATTGCGACCGGCGAAGGCAGCCTGTTCGGTGCTCTCCTGGCCGTAAATCTTGATGGCGCTTATGCCGGAAAGGTCTTCCTGGATCAGGTCGCTCAGAGAGGCCAGGGCCTCCTGCTGGCGGCGTTGTTGGCGCATCATGCGACCGCCGAAGAGGCGCACCACCATCAACATCAGCGGATACAGCCCAACCGCCGCAAGGGTCAACCAGGCGTCGATGGAGAGCATCGCCGGCAACGTCAGGGAGTAGGCGAGCACGGTGTTGGTGAGGCTGAGCACGGCGAAGCCCAGCAGCCTGCGCACGTTTTCGACATCGGAGGTGGCTCGGCTGATCACTTCGCCGCTGCCGGTGGTCTGCACCCAGCCAGGTTCCTGCTTCAGCAGGTGATCAAAAATCTGTTGCTTGAGGTCTGCCTCCACCTGGCGCCCCACCCCGAAAACCAACATTCGGGAATAAAGCCGCGCCGCTCCCATCACCGTCGCCAGGGCGACGATCAGGGCCGCTTGAGTCAGCACGTCCTGGAGAGCGAATCCATCCTGAAGGTCGTCGATTACCCGACGCACCAGTAAGGGGATTGAGACGCTCAGCAGGTTCACCACCACAAGGGCGGCGACGCCAACCATCACCACCTTGCGATGGGGTCGCAGGTAGCGACCAATCAGATCCAGCCGAATGGCTCCCATCAGGGGCCGGGTGCACAGGTGCCACCAACCTAGGGAGCTGCTTTTCAGGCAGGCTGGCTTCAGCAAAGGCTCCGCCATGGCTTCCGATCCGTCCCAATCCGGCAGCAGCGACCAATGTCATCCGCTTTATGCGACCGATCGGGATGTGGTGGATCGGCTGCTTGCTGCCGAGGTGCCAGCCGACGCCCACCTGGTTGATGCCGCCCGCTTGTTGATGAGATATGAGGCCTTTCCCGGTGCCCGTGATCTCAGCTCCGACCTAGCCAAGGCCCTGCGCCTCTGGGGCATGAGCCGGGACGATCTGCACAGCCGCACCCAGGCAATCTGGGCTGAGGGTTTCCGGCCCGCCCCGGCGGCGAGTGAGGCGGTGGGCTCAAGCTTCGATACCGCCGACCAGGAGCAGAGCTGACAACTCGCCAAGGCAGCCATCGCCATTTTTCCCCTCTTCGGGTGATAGTGGGGAAGTCCCCATCACCCGGCCCGGAGTGCTTTGCACCCGGGCTTTTTTCTAGTTATGGCAACTGTTCAGTCCTGGCCGACCCTCTTGGACCAGTTGCTCGGTGGAGAGTCGCTGTCCGCTCAGCAGGCCACCACGCTGATGCAGGGCTGGCTGGCTGAACAGATCGATCCAGTGCTCACCGGGGGGCTGCTGGCCGCCCTGCGGGCCAAGGGAGTGAGTGGTGAGGAGTTGGCGGCCATGGCAGTGGTGTTGCGCCAGGCCTGTCCGCTGCCGGCTGCCCGTCCCTCCCTGGCTCTTGTTGATACCTGCGGTACTGGTGGCGATGGGGCCGACAGCTTCAATATTTCTACGGCAGTGGCGTTTGTGGCGGCCGCCTGCGGCGCCTATGTGGCTAAACATGGCAACCGCAGCGCCAGTGGGCGGGTGGGTTCCGCGGATGTGCTCGAGGCCGCAGGCATTGACCTGCAGGCCCCACCAGAGCTGGTGATTGGCGCCCTACCCATCGCGGGAGTCACCTTTTTGTTTGCTCCAGGCTGGCATCCAGCTCTGGTGGGCCTGGCACCCCTGCGCCGCAGTCTGGGTGTGCGGACTGTTTTCAATCTGCTGGGCCCACTGGTGAACCCCCTGCGGCCCGAGGCCCAGGTGATTGGGGTGGCCCGGCTTGATCTGCTCGATCCGATGGCTGAAGCGCTGGCGCGACTGGGGCTGCGTCGGGCAGTGGTGGTGCATGGCCACGGCGGTCTTGATGAGGCCTCCCTGGCAGGAGTGAATTCGCTGCGCCTGGTGGAGTCCGGAACGGTTCGCAGCGACCAGCTTGATCCGGAGTCCCTGGGACTTGAGCTGGCCCCGATCACCGATCTGGCAGGAGGAGATCTGGCCACCAACCAAGCAATCCTCGAAGCGGTGCTCCAGGGTCGAGGTAGTCGCGCCCAGTCCGATGTGGTGGCCCTCAACGCGGCGCTGGTGCTATGGGCTGCTGGTTTGACCGACTCGGTGGCCAATGGCCTGAGTCAGGCCCAGCAGGCCCTTGCCGGTGGCGCTGGCTGGCTGGCTCTGGAGCGGCTGCGCAATGCCCTGCCTGCCCCCGTTGCGGGATGATCGGAATAATTGCCCTGAACCCGTGAGCGAGCCAGCTGCTACTGCCTTGCTGGTGTTGGCCGACGGAACTGTGCTGCGGGGTGAAGCCTTCGGGGCACGGGGCACGGCCATCGGAGAAGTGGTGTTCAACACCGGTATGACCGGCTATCAGGAGGTCATGACTGACCCGAGTTATTCCGGTCAGTTGGTCACCTTCACCTACCCAGAACTGGGCAATACCGGTGTCAACGACGCTGACCAGGAAGCGGATTGCCCCCATGTGCGGGGAGTCATCGCCCGCCAGCTTTCACCTCGCCCCAGTAGCTGGCGCTCCCAAGGGGACCTGGATGGCTGGCTTCTCCGCCATGGCGTAGTAGGCATTCGCGCTGTGGATACCCGGGCACTGGTGCGTCATCTGCGCGATGGCGGCGCCATCAACGGCGCGATCTGCAGTGATGGCACCTCGGCGGCGGCCCTTCTTGATCAGGTGCGTGCGGCCCCTTCCATGCAGGGCCTCAATCTGGCGGCGCTAGTTTCAACCCCGGAGCCCTATCACTGGGATCAAGCCTGCGGGGTGGCCTTCGATGCCCGTCTTCAGCCCTCGCTCGATCGCCCCTACCGGGTGGTGGCGATCGATTTCGGCATCAAGCGCGCGATTCTTGAACGTCTTGCAGCCCACGGCTGCGAGGTGACCGTGCTCCCCGCTGATGCCAGCTTGCAGCAGGTGCTCAGTCAGAATCCCGAGGGAGTGTTCCTCTCCAACGGACCTGGCGATCCGGCCGCTGTTAGCAGTGGCATTGAGCTCGCCAAAGGCCTAATCGCCCAGCCCGATCTGCCCCTGTTTGGCATCTGCCTGGGCCACCAGATCCTGGGGCTAGCCCTCGGGGGCACAACTTTCAAGCTGGGTTACGGCCACCGCGGCCTGAACCACCCTTGCGGCAGCCCCGGTCAGGTGGAGATCACCAGCCAAAATCATGGCTTTGCACTAGACCCAGACACCTTGCCCGAAGACCGGGTGCGGGTCACCCACCGCAATCTGAACGACCACACCGTGGCCGCGCTTGAGATGCTTGAGTCTCCGGTGTTTGGCATTCAATACCACCCGGAGGCAAGTCCCGGACCCCACGATGCCGACCATCACTTCGGTCGCTTCGCGGCCCTGATGGCTGCCCGCCGCTGACGCACTTTTGTTGCGTCTTCTGCAGTGGCAAATTTGCTCCCTACACTTCGGCCCAGAACGGATTGAGGGCTGGAGCCATCAACGACCTGCAGCGATTGACGGTGTCTCTGCGAGGGGGCTTCGAGCAGCAGGCTCACTGCCAGCTGTTCTGCTTCACTGGCCAGCTCGATGCCTATTCCGACAAACAGTTCGGTGAATTTGTGGCCTCTCACCGAGGCAATGGTCAGCCTTTGGTGATCGATCTCAGCCACATCGACTTCCTCGACTCCTCCGGTCTTGGCGCCCTTGTGCAGCTTGCCAAGCAGTGCAACAGCGATCGGCAACAGTTTTTGGTGGTTGGTAACGCCCGGGTTGTGCAGACCGTGAAGCTGGTGCGTCTGGAAGAATTTCTGCACCTGCAGCCCGACCTCGACACAGCACTTGGCAACCTCGCCGCCTAAGCAGGACAGTGCGGAGCTGTGGCCAGCTACGAGCTGGCTGGCTGGCCTCGCCGCCCAGCCTCCCCATGCCGAATTAGGCCCCCTGCAGCTGGCCTGGCTAGGTGATGCGGTCTGGGAACTTCATCACCGCCTGCAGCGCTGTCAGCGTCCTGGTCGCTCCCAGACCCTGCACCAGGAAGTTGTGCAGGTGGTGCGTGCTGATGCCCAGGCTCGAGCTCTTGAGAGGCTTGACCAGCAGCTCAGTGATGCAGAACGCGATCTTGTGCGCCGCGGTCGCAACCGGGCCGGCCGGGGCCCCCGTCGGGGGGATGCGGCGGCCTATGGCCAGGCCACTGGCCTTGAGGCCTTGCTCGGTTGGCTGTTTCTCCACGACCCCGTCCGGTTAGCCGAGCTGCTAGATCACTTGAAGGAGAACGATCCATAACCTGCAGACTTCGCCATGAGCCCACGATTTGAACGCCGTCCCGAGAAGAGGACGGGGGGCGGCGCCCGCGGGGCTGGCCGCCCGCCCCGCTTCAGCGGTCCTAAGCCGGAATGGCGCCGCGAGGGAGCCGGCGAGGGGCGTGAGGGCCCGAAGGACAGAGATGGCAGGCGCGAACCCGGTGCCGCCTCCACTCCCCGCGGTGTATCTCGATTCCAACCCCGCCGGGATGGCTCCTCCGATCGCCCTAGCAGTCGCGGTGAACGCCGGCCCTTTGAACGGCGCGGTGACAGCGACCGTCCCTATGGCGACCGCCGGCCAGAGCGCTTTTCCGCTGATCGTCCGTCCTTCGACCGACCTACTGCCCCCCGTTTTTCCAGCGATCGCCCCGGCTCAGACAGCAAGCCTTACGACCGGCGGCCCGCTGGCCGCTTTGAAGGCCGTCCCCAGGGCCGCCGTCCTGACTCGGGTCGCCCCGATGGCCGTCGCTTTGAAGGGGGCGGTCGATCCGAAGGTCGCCGTTTTGATGGAGGGGGCCGCCCCACGCCGGGTCGGTTCGCTGCCAAGCCTCTGATCGTCGATGCCGACAGCCTGCCCCCTAGCGGTGATGCGGAGCGCCACAGCGTCGATCCCAGCACCGACCTGATCTGGGGCCGCCACCCGGCTCAGGCTGCTCTGGAAAGCGGTCGCCCGATTCACCGGGTCTGGTGCACGCCGGAAATGCGCTTCAGTCCGAAATTCCTGCAGCTGCTGCGCGAGGCCAAGTCCTCGGGTGTGCTGGTGGAGGAAGTCACATGGGCGCGCCTGGGTCAGCTCACAGGTGGTGCCGTGCACCAGGGCATCACCCTGCAGACAGCGGCTGCCGAGACCCTCGATCTGCCGACCCTGATGGAAGGCTGCGCAACCATTGGCGAGCCAGCCTTGCTGATGGCTGTTGACGGTCTCACCGATCCCCAAAACCTTGGAGCAATTGTGCGCAGTGCCGAGGCCCTGGGTGCCCATGGCCTGGTGTTGCCCCAGCGCCGCAGTGCAGGTCTCACCGGCTCGGTTGCCAAGGTGGCCGCCGGTGCCCTTGAACATCTGCCCGTAGCCCGGGTGGTGAATCTCAATCGTGCCCTCGACACCCTCAAGCAGGAGGGCTATCGAGTCGTGGGTTTGGCGGCCGAGGGCACCGTCAGCCTGGAGGAGGCCGATCTGGAAGGGCCCCTAGTGATTGTCACGGGCTCTGAGGGCGATGGTCTCTCCATGCTCACGCGCCGCAACTGCGACCAGCTGGTCCGCATCCCCCTGCGTGGTGCCACACCCAGCCTCAATGCCTCGGTGGCTACCGCCCTGTTGCTCTATGAAGTCGCTCGGCGTGGCTGGATGAAGGGTTTGACCGGCTCCCAGCCCGCTCCGCGTCTGGTGCGCCCCCAGCTGCCCGCTCCAGCCGCTAGGCCCGATGTAGGCGAGGCCCCCCAGGCTGTAGAGGAGAGCTATGCATCGGCAGAAAACATTTCTCCAAACCAGTCAGACAACTCCCTCGAGCTTCTCCACGAGCAAGAGCCTGAGCTTGAGCTTGAGCGAGAGGACCTGGAAGAGCACCTGGCAGAGGAACCCGCTGAGGAACAGCCAGAGGTAGTAGCGGAGGAGCAGAGCGCAGCTGCGATTCCGCCTGAGCAGGAAACGGTGCTTGAGCTCGGTTTCGACCCGTCAAGCAAGTCCGGCTTTTTGGGGGACATTCAGCTGTGACTCTGCACTTAGGGGCCGGTACCGTCGCCGGGCAGAATGTTCAACTTGCCGACCCTGCCTGATGAATCCCCTGCTGTGGCCGGTGCGCAGCTGCGCTAATGCTCTGGGCCTGGCCTGGTGGGCACGGGTTGAAACCCATTCCCCAAACGCTGTCTATTGGTTTGGCCCCTTCGTGCGTCGCGGCACGCTTGAAACCCATCTCTCGGCTTTTTTGAACGACCTCAAGGCCGAGTCGCCCGGTTCCCTGGATCACCAGTTGCTCCGCACCCGTAGGGGGGAACCACTCACCGAGCTCGACTGAGGGCTCCTGGCCGTTGCGGCTTGCTGATAGCGTCCAGACTTGCTAGCAACAGGGTGGATGGGGATCGCCGATTCGCGGGAGCAGGGAATTGCCGAATGGCGTCAACAACTGCGCAAGGGCGAGGTTTCGGCCCGTGAACTTACCGATCACCATCTGGCACGAATCGAGGCAGTAGATCCCACTGTCCACGCCTATCTCGAGGTCACCGCTGAACGGGCTAGGGCAGATGCGGATCGTATCGACGCCCGCCGCGCCGCAGGAGAAGACCTGCCTCCCCTGGCAGGTATCCCCCTGGCGATCAAGGACAACCTCTGCACCAAAGGTGTCACCACCACCTGCTCCAGCCGCATGCTGGAGCACTTCGTGCCGCCCTACGAGAGCACCGTCACCGAACGCCTCTGGCAAGCAGGTGGTGTCTTGCTTGGTAAGACAAACCTCGACGAGTTCGCCATGGGCAGCTCTACCGAGACCTCAGCGTTCGGCCCCAGCCGCAACCCCTGGAACCCCGAGAGGGTGCCTGGCGGCAGCTCCGGTGGCAGCGCCGCCGCTGTGGCCGCTGGCGAGTGCATCGCCTCCCTTGGTTCTGACACCGGCGGCTCGATTCGCCAGCCCGCTGCCTTCTGCGGGGTAGTCGGCCTGAAGCCCACCTATGGCCGCGTCAGCCGTTATGGCCTGGTTGCCTTTGCCAGCTCCCTCGACCAGGTGGGCCCCTTCAGCAGCTCGGTGGCCGATGCTGCTGAGCTGCTGCAGGTGATCGCCGGTGCAGATCCCCGCGATGCCACCTGCCTGCAGGCCCCAGTGCCCGATTACGTTGCCGCCCTAGACCAACCAGTCGCGGGTCTGCGGGTGGGCATTGTGCGCGAGTGCTTCGAGGCCGAGGGCCTTGATCCCCAGGTGAAGGCTGCGGTGCTGGCAGCTGCCGCCCAGCTCGAGGCCCTTGGCTGCGAGCTGGTCGATGTGAGCTGCCCCCGCTTCAACGACGGCATCGCCACCTACTACGTGATTGCGCCCTCGGAGGCTTCTGCCAATCTGGCGCGCTACGACGGCGTCAAATATGGCTACAGGGCCCCGGATGCCACCAGCCTTGCCGAGATGACTGCCCGTAGTCGGGCCGAGGGCTTTGGTGATGAGGTGCAGCGCCGCATCCTGATCGGCACCTACGCCCTGTCAGCTGGATATGTGGATGCTTATTACAAGAAAGCCCAGCAGGTGCGCACCTTGATTCGCCGTGACTTTGATCGGGCCTTTGAGGCGGTGGACGTGCTGCTCACTCCCACATCGCCCACCACGGCCTTTGGCTTTGGCTCTCACAATGACGATCCCCTGGCCATGTACCTGGCCGACCTGCTCACTATCCCGGCGAACATGGCTGGCCTGCCTGCCATTAATGTGCCATGCGGCTTCGATCTCGAGGGTCTGCCCATTGGCCTGCAGCTAATTACCGGAGTGCTTGAGGAGCCCCGCCTGCTTCAGGTGGCCCATCACTACGAACGGGCTGCTCAGGTGATGCAGGCTCGCCCGGTGGCCGCATTGGTGCCATAGGAATGGCACTAGATCTGGTGGGTCCGGCTTTGCCGGACCCATTAATGACGCTGGATCTTGCGTAGTCGCCTAACTTGGTTTGGTCATCGATGCCTTCTGGCTAAACCTGCCCTTGGCCTTCGTTCCGCTCCACAACCACAGTGACTACAGCCTCCTAGATGGGGCTAGCCAGTTACCGGCGATGGTGGACCGGGCAGTGGAGCTGGGCATGCCGGCCCTAGCCCTTACCGACCATGGGGTTATGTATGGCGCCATCGAGCTGCTCAAGCTCTGCGGTAAGGCCGGGATCAAGCCGATCATCGGCAATGAGATGTACGTCATCAATGGCTCCATTGATGATCCCCAACAGAAAAAGGAGCGCCGTTACCACCTGGTGGTGCTCGCCAAAAATGCGGTCGGCTATCGCAACCTGGTGAAGCTCACCAGCATCAGCCACCTACGCGGCATGCGCGGCCGAGGCATCTTTGCCCGGGCCTGCATCGACAAGCAGTTGTTGAGCCAGTACGGCGAGGGCTTGATCGTGGCCACCGCCTGCTTGGGCGGCGAAATTCCTCAAGCAATCCTGCATGGACGGCCGGATGCGGCGCGGGATGTTGCCAGCTGGTATCAGCGCACTTTTGGTGACGATTTCTACCTGGAGATCCAGGACCATGGCGGTATCGAAGATCGCATCGTCAATACCGAAATCGCCCGTATCGGAGCAGAGCTGGGCATTGAGCTGATCGCCACCAACGATGCCCATTACCTCAGCGCCAACGACGTAGAAGCCCACGACGCGCTGTTGTGCGTGCTTACGGGCAAGTTGATCAGCGACGTGAAACGCTTGCGCTACACGGGCACCGAATACATCAAGGGGGAGGCCGAGATGCTCTCTCTGTTCGGTGACCACCTGCCCACTGAGGTGGTTGAGCGGGCCATTGCCAACACCGCCAAGGTTGCAGACAAGGTGGAGGCCTACGACATCCTCGGCCGCTATCAGATGCCCCGCTTCCCGATCCCAGCGGGGCACACTGCAGTGAGCTACCTCACTGAGGTGGCTGAGCAGGGCCTCCGGCAGCGCCTGCGGCTTGATAGTGGCGCTGGCTTCGAACCCCATTACGGCGATCGCCTCGCCTTTGAACTCCAGGTAATGGAGCAGATGGGTTTTCCTACCTACTTCTTGGTGGTGTGGGACTACATCCGCTTCGCGCGCGACAACGGCATACCAGTGGGGCCTGGGCGTGGTTCGGCAGCTGGTTCCTTGGTGGCCTATGCCCTGGGCATCACCAACATCGACCCAGTCACCAATGGCTTGCTGTTTGAGCGGTTCTTGAACCCTGAGCGTAAGTCGATGCCTGATATTGATACGGATTTCTGTATCGAGCGGCGTGGCGAGGTTATCGACTACGTCACCAAACGCTACGGCGAAGAGAAGGTGGCCCAGATCATCACCTTCAACCGTATGACCTCGAAAGCGGTGCTCAAAGATGTAGCCCGAGTGCTCGATATTCCCTATGGCGATGCGGATCGGCTGGCCAAGTTGATACCCGTAGTTCGAGGCAAACCCGCCAAGCTCAAGGAAATGATTGGTGCTGAATCGCCGGCACCTGAATTTCGCGAGAAGTATGAGAAGGATCCGGTGGTTCAGCGCTGGGTTGATATGGCAATGCGTATCGAAGGCACCAACAAGACTTTTGGCGTTCATGCGGCTGGTGTGGTGATTGCGGCGGAGCCACTTGACGAGCTGGTGCCTCTACAGCGCAATAACGATGGCCAGGTGATCACCCAATATTTTATGGAAGATGTGGAGTCGATGGGTCTATTGAAAATGGACTTTCTCGGGCTCAAGAACCTCACAATGATCGATAAGACTGTCGATCTTGTCCAGCAGAGCAGCGGCATCAAGGTCGATCCAGACAATCTGCCTCTCAACGACGAAGGCACCTATGCCCTGCTCGCCCGTGGTGATCTGGAGGGAATCTTCCAGCTTGAATCAAGCGGCATGCGCCAGATTGTGCGGGATCTCAAGCCTTCATCACTCGAGGATATCTCTTCTATTTTGGCCCTATACCGTCCTGGTCCACTTGATGCAGGCCTGATCCCCAAATTCATCAATCGCAAGCATGGGCGCGAGGCTATTGATGTCGCCCACGAGAAGCTTGAGCCGATCCTTAAGGAGACTTACGGGATCATGGTTTACCAGGAGCAGATCATGAAGATTGCTCAGGAGCTGGCCGGCTATTCCCTTGGTGAAGCAGACCTGCTGCGGCGGGCGATGGGTAAGAAGAAAAAGAGTGAGATGGAGAAACACCAGAGCCTTTTTGTTAGCGGCGCTACGGAGCGTGGCGTTGAGCCGCGGGTTGCTGAGGCATTATTCGAGCAAATGGTTCTATTTGCTGAATATTGCTTTAACAAGAGCCATTCCACCGCCTATGGCGCAGTGACCTACCAAACTGCTTACCTCAAGGCCCACTACCCAGTGGCGTATATGGCGGCGCTGCTCACCGTCAATTCTGGAGACTCGGCCAAAGTGCAGAGGTATATCGCCAACTGCAATGCCATGGGTATCGAGGTGATGCCCCCCGATGTAAACGCTTCCGGCATCGACTTCACCCCCGTTGGGGATCGGATTCTTTTTGGTCTTTCTGCCGTTCGTAATCTGGGTGACGGGGCGATTCGCCAGTTGATTGAAGCCCGATCTGGCGATGGTCGTTTCGACTCCCTGGCCGAGCTCTGTGATCGTATTCCGGCTCAGCAGCTCAACCGCCGCGCCTTGGAGGCCCTGATCCATTCGGGAGCACTTGATGCCCTTGAGTCCCAGGGCAACCGGGCCCAGCTGATGGCGGATCTGGATTTGGTGATCGACTGGGCCAGCTCCCGTGCCAAGGACCGGGCTAGCGGTCAGGGAAACCTGTTCGATCTGTTTGGAGCCACCGCCGCCGCCACCGGCCTGGCCGACATCAGCACCGCGCCCAAGGCTGCACCGGTTCGCGACTATCCCCCCACAGAGAAACTGCGATTGGAAAAGGAGTTGGTGGGCTTCTACCTATCCGACCATCCCCTCAAGCAGCTGGCCCATCAGGTGAAGTTGCTATCACCGGTGGCACTGGGCAACCTCGAGGAGATGGCCGACAAGGCCAAGGTGAGCGCAATCGTGATGGTGCCTGAGCTGCGTCAGGTGAACACCCGCAAGGGCGATCGAATGGCTGTGCTCCAGCTCGAAGATCTAACCGGCAGCTGTGAGGCGGTCGTGTTTCCTAAAAGCTATGCCCGATTGGCCGATCACCTGATGGTGGATGCCCGTCTGCTGATCTGGGCGTCGGTGGATCGCCGCGATGATCGTGTGCAGCTGATCGTCGAGGATTGCCGTTCCATCGACGACCTGCAGTTGTTGATGGTAGATCTGCCTGCCGATCAAGCCGCCGACATCGCCATCCAGCACCGGCTGCGCGAGTGTCTGCATCGCCACAAGCCACCGCTGGACGAAGCGGGGCTGCGGGTACCAGTGGTGGCCCTGGTTCGTCAGGCGGGACAGACCCGCTTCGTGCGGCTCGGCCCCCAATTCTGCGTGGGCGATGTGGGCGCCGCCCTCAACACCCTTACTGCTGCTGATTTTCAGGCGCGAATCAGCTCATCGCTCCTGGCGGCCTGAGCTGTTTGGCTGGCTGCTGCCATTGCGCATCGCCTTGACTGAGCTGCGCAGACGGCTGATATTTAGACCGATTTGCTCGGTGCCCAGCAGGCTGCCAGGCTTTTCTTCCCAGCTAGCTGAAAGCACACCGAAACTCAGACCCAGCAACCCCAGAAAAAAACATCCACCAGATGCCGCCAAGGTGGCACTAGGTGGAACGTCAAAGATTTGGCGACTTACCAGCAGATAACTTCCAACAAAAACACCCATTCCCATCACAGTGGGTATGCCGGTGCCGATCGCAATCCTGCGGGCCATGCGATTGGCAACCACATCGGGGATCACCTGTGGACTGGAGCCAGATCTCCGGGGCGGTTTTGAGGCGCCCTTGCCCGATTGGGCGCGCCCCTGAATTCCCTTCCCGGCCATAACTGCCTCGATCAGCCCCGGATACCGAGCTTGGCGATCAAGGTGCTGTAACGCTCCTTGCTGATGCCGTTCAAGTAACCAAGCAGGCGCTTACGACGGCCGATCATCTTCAGCAGCCCTTGGCGCGAAGAAAAATCGTGCTTGTTTTTCTGAAGATGGCCGGTCAGCTGGCTGATCCGCTCACTGAGCATGGCCACCTGCACTTCCACCGATCCGGTGTCTGTGCCATGGGTCTGGTGACCGTTGATCAGTTCCTGCTTTTTGGTGGTGGTGAGCGGCATGGGCTGGGGAATAAAACGCAGGCTGGGCCCGGTTTGGGAACCTACGGTGCAAGTTCCCACCATACCTTCCAGCGGGCAGCTGTCATGCCGTCTCAGGCCACTGGGCGGGACAGCCAGCGCAGGCATTCTCGGATCCAATCCTCCGCTCCAGCTGACTCCCCCAGTCCGCCGGCAGCCACGGCGCGCAGGGCGCGATGGATTTCGAGGGCCTCGTAGCCAAGGGCGGCCAGTGTCAGCTGCACCTCATCGCGGCCGGCTGCCGGCAAGAGCGGGCCGTCCGCAAGTAGATCCGGATCGTCGTGGCTCTCTAGTTGCCCCAGAAACCGCTGCTGCAGTTTGGTGCGCAGCTCGACAGCCAAGCGCTCGGCGGTGCGCTTGCCCACCCCGGGCGCCTGGCATAGCCGGCGTAGATCGGTCTGCACGATGGCCTGCACCAATTCCCTGGGATCCATCACTCCCAGTAATCCCAGCCCCATTTGGGGCCCTACGCCGCTGACGGCAACCAATTCCCGAAACAGATCCCTTTCGTGGCGCTCACCAAAGCCGTAGAGAATCCAAGCGTCGTCGCGGATAGCCAAGTGGGTGTGCAGCCCCAGAGCACCGCCCTCCTGCGGCAGCTGCTGCCATTGGCGCTGGCTCACCTGAACCTCGTAACCCACCCCCTGACACACCAGCAGCAGGCCGTAGCGCTTGTCCTGCTGCCAGGGATGGTTGAGTTGCCCTTGCAGCCAGCCGATCATGGAGTCAGTAATAGGTTCCCTATCGTGCCCGCCGTGTTCAGCCGTGCCCAGCCCCTGCTGCTTCGCCGGTTGAGCGCCTGGTTGCTGCCATTGCTGTTGATGGTTTGCGTAGTGCTCACTGGTTGCAGTGCTGCAGCTCAACCACCGCGGTCGGTGTTGTTGCAGGCCCTTGAGTTGCAGATTCAGCTCACCCAGGACGCCATCGCTGATGCCCTGGCCCTAGATGCCGCCGGCATGCCGGAGGTGAGTCGGGTGCGGGTGGCTCAGCAGCAGCCGATCGGGATCGGTGAGGCCAAGGGGCTGCGGCTGGAGGGCCAGTTCGACTGGCGCCTCGCTGGCGATCCGATCCGGGTGGACAGTCCCTTTGAGCTCTTTCTGCAGCGGGGCGAGCGCGGGCAAAGCTGGCGCTTGGCCCGCCCCGTGGGCCCTGCCGCATCTGCCGGCGCTGACGGGCAGCAGACCTGGATCACCGACCCGCTTCCACTCAAGGCAAGGGGCTGATCAGCAAGACTTAAAGGATGGATACGAGCCCACCTGCCTGGCTGCCTGAGACAGCAGCCCGCATCTACCCCGGTTGGGTGCAGCGCAAGGCTGTCACCCTGTGCAAGCGGGATCAGAAACGTGGCGGCAGCAGCAACGTGCAGGAATACCGCATCGCCATTCACAACGCCGTGGTGGCATCGGGCGGCCTGGACCACTGGACCGGCGAGCAGCTCGACTGGCATCTGATTGGCACCTACGACAACCGGGAAGCTGAAGCTGGAAGGGGCGCACACAAGAAGCAGTACGCCCTGCTTCCCACAATCGATCACCATTCCAATCTCCCCGAACCAGATTTTGTTATCTGCGCTTGGCGAACCAACGACGCCAAACACGACATGACGCCGGAGGAGCTGGTGGAGTTTTGCCGCCGGGTTCTCGCCCATGCCGAGGCTAAGACGGCTTCTGTCTCTGACTGTGGCTAAGGCTCACCAAGGTGGCTGCCAGTACAAGGCCAGCCCCGGCGATGGTCCAGCTGTCGATTGACTCACCAAATAGCAACCAGCCCCAGCCACCGGCAAACAGCACTTGCACGTAGCTGATCGCCGTTGCTCGCGCCGCCGGTAGGGCAGTGAGGCTGCGGGTCAAATACACCTGTCCTAGCTGGGTGAATACCCCAACCCCGACCAGCCAAAGCAGCTCAATTGGGGTGGGAAGCACGGGATTGAGGGCCACCAGGGGCAGGCTCAACGGCAGGGCCACCAAGGGGAAGTAGAAAACGATCACCAGCGGGTGCTCGCTCGTGCCCAGGGAGCGCACGCTTACGTAGGCAAGGGCGGTGAATAGGGCACCGGCAATGGCGATCACTACGGGAAAAAGCGCCAGGGTCGCGCCGCCCTGCAGCAGGCCGGCCGGCTGGGCGACGAGCAGCACCCCGAGCCAGCCGAGGGCCATGGCCGCCAGCACCCGTTTGCCGATTGGCTCACCAAGCATCAGCCAGGCAAGCAGGGCCGTGAACGGCGGGTAGAGGTACTGCAGCACCGTGGCCGATGCCAGGGGCAAGGCCGCTAGGGCGGCATAAACACACAGGAGGGCGGCCGTACCGATCGCTCCGCGCCAGATCAGTAGCCAGCGCCTTTTGCCCCAAGGCGGAATCCCTGCTCGGCGCAGCAGCCACCAGCTCAAGGCCACGCTCACAATCGCCCGGGCGAACACCACCTCGGCAGCGGGAATGCGTCCTCCAACCTGCTTGACGCAGACGCCCATCAGCGAAAAGCTCAGGGCACTGGCAACCATGCCGAGCATGGCTTGCCTTCCCCGGTCAGAATCAGGCTTCGCTTCAGCGCCCACTGCCACTCTCCCCGCCCTTGAGCCTGCCGCGTCTCCACCCCCGCACGATTGAGGCCGTAAAGGAGAGGGCCGACATCGTCGATGTGGTGGGCGAGCACGTGGTGCTCAAGAAGAAGGGGCGTGAATACGTCGGCATCTGTCCCTTCCACGACGACTCATCGCCGTCGATGACGGTGTCACCGGCCAAGCAGTTCTACTACTGCTTCTCCTGTGGTGCCGGCGGCAATGCCATCAAGTTTTTGATGGAGCACCAGCGTCTGAGCTTCAGCGATGTGGTGCTGGAGCTGGCGCGTAAATACCAGTTGCCGATCGAGACCCTCGATGGCCCCCAGCAGGAGCGGCTGCGTAAGCAGCTTTCCCGCCGCGACCAGCTGCACCGGGTACTCACTCTGGCGGCTGGCTGGTTTCGCAGCCAATTGCGCGCCCCCGAGGGAGCTGCCGCTCTCACCTATCTCCGCGAAGGTCGTGGCCTTAGTGAAGCCACCCTGGAGGCCTTCGAGCTCGGCTTTGCTCCCGATCGCTGGGATGGTCTGCTCAGCCACCTCCAGCAGGTGGAGGGCCTAGGTCCGGAGCTGCTTGAAGCCGCGGGCTTGGTGGTGCCTCGCAAGGGAGCCAATTCCCAGGACGGCCGTGGCTTCTACGATCGCTTCCGCGGCCGGGTGATGGTGCCGATCAAGGACCGCCAAGGTCGTGTGATCGGCTTCGGTGGCCGCAGCCTCGATGGCGGGGAGCCCAAGTACCTCAACTCCCCAGAGACGGAGGTTTTCGAGAAGGGCAAGCACCTGTTTGGTCTCGATAAAGCCGCGGCCGCCATCCGCAAGGACGATCGGGCCGTGGTGGTGGAGGGCTACTTCGACGTGATCGCTCTGCACGCCGCCGGCATCACCAATGCGGTGGCTTCCCTTGGTACTGCACTGAGTAGCCAGCAGATCACCCAGCTCTGCCGCTGTTGCGAGGGGCGGCGGATGGTGCTCAACTTCGATAGCGATGGCGCCGGTGTGCGCGCTGCCCAACGGGCCATCGGTGAAGTGGAACAGCTGGCCTTGCAGGGCCAGCTGGAGCTGCGGGTGCTGCACCTGCCCTCCGGCAAGGATCCCGATGAGTTCCTCAAGAGCCAGGGAGCCGGTGATTACCGGGCCCTGCTTGATCAGGCGCCGCTTTGGCTTGACTGGCAGATCGAGCAGGTGGTCGAGGGCCGAGATCTAGCCCGTCCCGACCAGTTCCAGCTAGCGGTGACGGCCCTCGTAGCCCTGCTTGGCAAGTTGCCCCAGAGCGCGGTTCGTAGCCACTATTTGCAGCGAGTGGCCGAGCGCCTCAGCGGTGGCCAGGCCCGACTGGCGATCCAGCTGGAAGATGATCTGCGTCAGCAGGTGAAAGGGCAGCGCTGGCATGGCCGCTCCCAGAAGTGGGAGCTACCTGGCGAGGCAGGGCTCCGCGAGCGGGCAGAAGCCGAGGTGTTGCGGATGTATCTGCACTGCCCCAGCTACCGCGGTGCGATCCGGGTGGAGTTGCGCCAGCGCGAACTCGACGATTTCGCCTTGCAGCACCACCGCCTGCTGTGGGCAGCGATCAGCGGCCTGGAGGAAGACAACCTGGGTGTGGGCCGGCTCGAGGCGATCAACCGCGGCCATGACCCCGGCTCCGACCTTGCTGATCTTGATTTGCCCCGGTTGCTGGGCGATCAGTTGGTGGTGGAGCAGAGCGCCCTGCTGTCACGGCTGACGCCCTTGCTGGAGCCAAATGAACTGCAGCGCATGGCTTTTAGCCAGCCCCTGCTTCAGCTGCGCGGCGCCACGGCATCCCTAGAGCGCCAGAAGAGCGTTAAGCGCTGCCGGCACCTGCTGGATGCCTGGAGCAGCCAGCGCCTCGAAACCCTGGAGCGCTGTATCGCCCGACTGCTGGAGCAAGAAAGGGAGGAGGCCCGTGCCACCGCTTCAGGACTGGCACCGGTTAGCGATATGGAATCGCGCATCGAGGTCCTCTTCAGTGAACTCAATGGCGATGCCCTGCGCTTTCAGGAGCTCTATTACAACGAGCGCAAACATCTCGAACATCTCGATTCCCAGCGCCGCGCTGGCTATGGGGAGGTGATGGCCCAACCGGCGGCTTAATTAGCGGCAACCACTTCCGTCTCGTTCTACGGCCTGTTCAAGTTTCTGATCAACACCCTGCTTTTCCCTCGCTTTGATGTCCCTGCCTCCGCTTTCCCTGCTTTTACTGCCGTCTTTGTTCCTGCCTTTGTGGCTGACCCCTGCCGCGCTTGCCCAGCCCTGCCCGTGCAGCTGTGAGCAGCCCAGCCAGGGCGTGATCGGCCCTGATGGTCTTTGTCAGTGCCCCTGCGGGGCCGTGCCGATCCCCGGCATTAATGCTGAAACCCTCTCCGGTCCCCCGAAACCGCCGCAAGCCGGTGGCCCGACTCCAACTTGGACCGTGGAACCCGCCTTTGACGAAGATTTGGGCGGCCCCTTTTGGGATGACTGGTGGTGATTTCACCAGAGCGTCAGCAGGTGGGGCAGCCAGCCAACGTTGCGGAACCCTTCGATCAGTTCGATGATTGCCGCAATCCACACAAACCAGATGTCGCTGAGGATGTGGCGGCGAAATAGACGCGGGTTGCTGCTCCAGCTGGTGGGCTCGCTGTAGAGCCCTGAATTGGGCCAGAAGAGTGGCACCCGTTGCCGGTATTGACGGAAGGACTCGCCGAACAGTTCTTCGAGCCGCCTTTCCTCCCGAGCCATGATCCCCGGGTAATAAAGACCAAATATCGCCAGAAATAGCAGCGGGTAGGTGAGGGTTTCGGTGGTAAGCCCCACTCCCACCAAACCGATGCAGCTGAATACATACAAGGGGTTGCGGCTGATTGAGTAGGGCCCCTCAGTCACCAGCTCGCCGTCCTTGCGGCCGGAGATAAAAAATGAACACCAGATCCGCCCTGTTGCTCCAATGGCAGCCAGGCCAAGGCCCGTGCTGAACAGGAACGTGGCCACATTCTCATGGTGCAGCTCCCAGTGGCTCTGGGTGAGTGCTACCACGATGAAAGCCAGTGCTGCCACCAACTTCGATAGCCCGGTGCGCTGGTGTTCCCACCAGGTTTTGCCGGCAGCTTTAGGCAATGGGGTCATGTGCCCGTCACAGTCGCCCTTGGTCTACTCCTCCCCGTGGTGATCCCCGGATACGCTGCGCATCTGCTGAGCCACCCTGGTTCCATGGGGTTTTTCGAGGTGTTCTGGGACGGTGAGGCCATCGGCGATGGCGGCGACCTTGAGGAAGCTCTCACCGCCTATCTCTCCGTGCAGCCTGAAGACATCAGCTGGGCTGAAGCTTGCGCCGCTGCCAGCGCCCCACCCTGCATCCGGCGCTATGCCTCGTTTGAGGCCTACCTCGATAATGCCGATGAACAGGAGACGATCGCCGTGACTATCGCCATGATCGAAGCGGCTTTGCTTCCTCTTGGCTTAGGCATGCACCACCGGGATGGCGTCTAGGCGGGTGGTGGCGGCCCCGGACAGTCGTGAGCGCCGCATTCGCCAGGGAGTCTGCAGTCCAGCGGCTGCCCATTGCACGGTGCCGCTGCCATAACAGCGGTTGAGCTGGTCGATGGTGGCCATCAGGGTTGTGCGACGGTGTTGTTGCTCCAGGGGTAGTGGCAGCAGCAAGTGGTGCTGGAGAGTCTCCTCGCCCTGCAGCTGCTGCAGCAGCACCCCCGCTTTGTGCAGGGGCTTGTGGGGCCTGAACAGCAGTGCCACTAGGGGTAGGGCTGCCTGGAGCAGTACGGCGGTGTCGTTGCTGGCAAGCGGCAGGCTCACCGTGGCGCTGTTGCTGTAGAAGCTGGTGCCGTTGAAGGGGTTGCTGCGCACGAACACTGTGATGGCTCCAGCCCGTTGTCGTTGCCGCCGCAATTTTTCCGCCGCCCGGCTCAGGTAGGTGGCGATGGCCTCTTTCAGCTGGACCTGGTTGGTAATCGGCTGGCTGAAGCTGCGGCTCACGCAGGTTTCCCGCTTGGCGGCCGGCAGGGTCTCCAGGGGCAGGCAGGCCATACCCCGTAGCTCTTGCTGCAGGCGCAGTCCCACCACGCCGCAGCGGCGGCGCAGTTCGCCACTGGGCATGTCGCGCAGGGCCTTGGCATCGGCGACGCCGCGCAGGCGGCACCAGCGGGAGAGCTGGCGGCCAATGCCCCAGATATCCTCGATGGCGACCGCTGCGAGGTGGGGATCTGGGTCGGCCATGCTGCCGAGGTCGAACACACCCGTGGCACTTGCCGTCGTCTTGGCGAGTCGGTTAGCGAGCTTGGCCAGCACCTTGCTGGAGCCGATGCCTACGGCCACCGGTAGGCCGAGCTGGCAGAGCACGTGGTGACGCAGCTGCTGGCCCCAATCGTGCAGGCTGCGGTGGTCGGCGGGCCGATTTAGCTGACCGAAGGCCTCATCGATCGAATAGATCTCCAATGCCTCCACCCAGGGCTCCAGGGTGGCCATCAGCCGCTGACTCATATCAGCGTAGAGGGCGTAGTTGGAGCTGCGCACCACCACGCCCTGGCGCTCCAGCTCGTGCCGTACTTGGAAGTAGGGCTGGCCCATGCGGATGCCGAGGGCTCGGGCCTCGGCGCTGCGCGACACGATGCAGCCGTCGTTGTTGGAGAGCACCACCAACGGCCTCCCCAGTACGGCGGGATCCAGCACCGCTTCGCAGGAAGCGTAGAAGTTGTTGCCGTCGATCAGCACGATCGCCTGGCGGCGGCTGGTCCAGGTTCCGCAGGTCATGGCGGTTTACGGAATGCCCCGGCCAGGTTCCAGCGTGCGGATCACGTGCAGGGCCACGGCCCAGATGCGAGCGCTATCGAAGGAGTCCAGCTCCATGTGCGGGTAGGCCGGGTGAGCTGCCTCCAGCCGAAACCGGCCCTGGTGAGCGACCAGCCGTTTAAGGGTGAAGCCGCCATCCAGGCAGGCCACCACGATCTGGCCGGGGCGGGGCTCCAGGCCCCGATCGACGATCAGCAGGTCGCCGTGGCTGATTCCGGCTCCCTGCATCGATTCACCACTCACCCGCAGCAACACCGTGCTGGCGAGGCAACGGATCAGCTGCTCATTGAGACTGGCGCTGGCCGGCACTGGAGAGGAGGGTGGATGGGCGGGGTATGCCAGGGGCGCGCCGCGGATCAACCCACACTAGTTCAGGCGTACTGGTGTGCCGCTTTAGTCCGGCGAGCCGGCCTCGGGTGAAGTGGTGGTAAAGCGGCGGTAGAGCCAGGTGCCGCCGGCACCCCACAGCAAGGTCCACAGCACGAAGGTGGTGAGGGTGCCGAGCTGGCCGGTTTCGAGGGAATAAACGCCGGCCTGGATCAGTCCGGCATCGATCAGCGAGCCGCCGATGCCCCAGCCGAGCACCCAGCTGAGTAAAAAGCCGATCGCCTGGAGATTGCCGGTCATGGGGTGGAGGTTAGGCGCTGGTTGAAGCGACGTATGAACAGTGCCAGCGGCATCGGACCGCAACGGCGTTGCCAGCCCAGGCCTTCCGGATAGCGCCGCCAGCAGGAGAGACGGCCACCGCGACGGTCCAGGCAGATCAGGTAGCGGTAAGTGGTAGCAGGTAATGGGGACAGGGTTTCCGGTGCTGGCAGCGGCGCCAGGGGAAGGAAAACAGCATGCAGCTCTTGCCAGCTGCGGGGCGGTCTACCGCTGCTGCGCAGGGGCGAAGCAAGCAAGCTGGCGAGCTGCTGGGGGAAGCCGGCATCTGGCAGCAACCAGTGGCTTTGGCGAGCGTGGCAGGGTTCAAGCAGAGAGATCACAGCGGCACAGGCCATGGGCAGAAAAGGGCAGGACCCTTCTCCAGTGCCCGGCCTGTCCCACGTTCAGCAGCGGTGGTGCAGCTCCCGGATCTAATCCGTCCTCATCCCACGCTGGCCATGTGGCGCATCAGGTCGAGGCACTTGCAGCTGTAGCCCCACTCGTTGTCGTACCAAGCCACAACCTTCACAAATGTGTCGGTGAGGGCGATGCCGGCGCCGGCATCAAACACCGAGGTGCAGCTCTCGCCAAGAAAGTCGGTACTCACAACTTCGTCTTCGGTGTAGCCGAGGATGCCGGCCATGGGACCTTCGCTAGCTGCCTTCATGACGGCCTTGATCTGCTCGTAGCTGGCGCTTTTGGCCAGGTTCACGGTGAGGTCCACCACCGACACATCAGGGGTGGGCACGCGGAAGGCCATGCCGGTGAGCTTGCCGTTGAGCTCAGGGATCACCTTGCCCACCGCCTTGGCGGCACCGGTGGAGCTGGGGATGATGTTTTGGGCCGCGCCGCGGCCGCCGCGCCAATCCTTCACCGAAGGGCCATCGACAGTTTTCTGGGTAGCGGTGCTGGCGTGCACCGTGGTCATCAAGCCGTTGACGATGCCGAAGTTGTCGTGCAACACCTTGGCGATAGGGGCCAGGCAATTGGTGGTGCAGCTGGCATTGGAGACCACGTCCTGGCCGGCGTAGCTGGTGTGGTTCACTCCCATGACGAACATTGGCGTGGCGTCCTTGGAGGGAGCGCTCATCACCACACGCTTGGCGCCGGCATTGATGTGGGTGCGGGCGGAGTCGTCGGTGAGGAAAAAGCCGGTGCTTTCGAGCACGTAATCGGCGCCGACCTCGCCCCACTTGAGGTTGTTTGGATCTCGCTCGGCGCTGATGCGGATCACCTGGCCATTCACCACCAGCTGACCGTTTTCCACGGCCACCTCACCCTGGAAACGACCGTGGGTGGAGTCGTAGCGGAGCATGTAGGCCAGGTAGTCGACCTCAATCAGGTCGTTAATACCGACGATCTCCACGTCCGCCAGGGTCATGGCACGGCGGAAGGCCAGTCGGCCGATGCGGCCGAAACCGTTAATGCCGATGCGAATGGTCATGGCGGAGCTCCTAAAACCCTGTGGCGAAAGTATGGGGGCACCTTACGGGGACTGCCTCAGGCCAGGGCCTGTCTCAGGGCTGCCAGACCAAATACAAGAAAAAGGGCGCCGCTGAGGCGATAGAGCAGGCGCTCATTGACCCATTGGCCGATCCATTTGCCAGCGCCTACGGCCAGCCAGGTCACCAGGGCATGACCCAGCAGGGTGCCGGCCAGCAGGCCACCAAAGCTGAATACCTGGGACGGGGCAGTGGCCATGAAGATCGTGGCGAACTGGGTTCTGTCGCCTAGTTCAGCGATAAAGACCAATACAAAGGCCTCCCAAATCACAGCCCAGGCCGTGTTGAAGGCCTTGCTGGTTTCCGCCGTATTGATCGCCTCCTCAGCCTCCGCCTTCTCGTCGATGGCGGCAGTAGCGGCCATGCCCTGGGCATCGATCAGTAGTTTGACGCCAAAGCTGAGGAAGAGCACGGCGGCGAGCCAGGGCACCAGACTTTGGGGAAGCAGCTCGCGCAGGCCGTATCCAAGGGCAAGGGAGATCAGGGTGACCGCGGTTAGGGCGGCAAACGAGCCAATAAATACCCAGCGGGCACGGTGCCGCACCGCCAGGATCAGCGCCATGAAAAAGGTCTTGTCGCCCAGCTCGGCCAGGGTGATGGCGGTGAGGCTGGAGCCGAAGGCAGCCAGGCTGGGATCGCTGGAAAGGGGTGTTGCCATTACGTATCAGTAGCGGAGGGTGAGTCTTCCTCGTCCTCCAGCAGCAGTTGCTGAAAGGCCGTGTACAGATCGCCATATTCAGCTGCGGTGCGGCGGTCTGGGCGTCCCGCTGTATTGCGACCACGGAGCTTGCTTGGGCTGGAGGTCGCGATTGGCACCGGCATAGGTGCAGGCGGCTGGCGACGGCATTCCAGCTCACGAAGTCGTTCCATCAGGTGAGGCGGCACCGTGCCATCGGGGCTGACCTGCATCAGCTCCCGGAACAGGGCTTCTGGGTTCTGCTCCAGCTCCACCTTGTGGCGCCTATCTGTGGCCTTGGTTTGGCTCTGCCTGGGCTGCTCAGGCTTCGGTAGGGGTTGGGGCAGGCTGCGGCCTAGGGCCTGGAGGCGTTCGCGGCTACGGGCGTCGAAGCTCATGGATCCAGCTCAGCTGCAGCCCAGGCTGGCGCGGGTGTCACGGCCGGTCACCGGGTTGGTGCCGCTTGCCAGGCCACAAAGGGTTTTGAGAGCATCACCCCGCAGGGGCACATTGGTGAAATCGGCCCCCTCAATCACCACGTTGGTGAATTTGGTGTTGAAGGCAAAGGCGTCTTCCAGCACAGAGTTGGTGAGGTTGGTGCCATCGAATATCGCCGAATCGAGCGTTGCCTCTTTCAGGTTGGTGTTGCTTAGGTCCGCGTCCTGGAGCTTGGCGCCAAACAGGCTTGCCCCTTGCAGGTCGGAGCCGGCAAAGGTGGCATCCCGCAGGTTGGTGAGGTTGAAGGTGGCACCCCGAAGATCCTGGTCATGGAAATCGGCACCGATCAGCACCTGTTTGGCCACATCCATGGCCGCCTGGGCGGGTAGCGGAGACATTAAGGCCAGACCTATGGCACTTGCCAAGGCGAACAGCAGCGCCAGCACCCCGCCGGCCAGGCTGCGCGGGGATCGACCGGAAGGGAGGGGGGACGACATGGCAGCTGGATGGCTATTAGCAGCCTAAACAGGGCTCAAGGCAGCTCACCGCGTGGGAACCCTGGGGGCTGCTTCTCCAGGCCAATGGCTCGCACCACTGCACGTCGCCAGGGGGACTGGGCGGAACAGCGAGTGCTGCGCCTACTGCTCAATACCGGTTGGCGGCTGCTGTCACGCCAGTGGGCTTGTCGCTGGGGAGAGCTGGATCTGGTGCTGGAAAAAGACGGTCGCCTTCTGGTGGTGGAAGTGAAAGGGCGCAGCCGTTGCGGCCCCGATAGCTGGGGCGTAGGAGCCCTGCGCCGCGGCAAGCTTCAACGGCTGGAGCGAGCCTGGCACTGCTGGCTGGAGGCCAATCCGGTTTGGGCGGAGAGCTCGGTGGAGCTGGTCTTTGCCTTGGTACCACTTGCACCGGCTACTGGACCTGTGCGCTGGATCCGCGCCAGTCACTGATTGGTAGTCGGCGCAGGTGACGTCCGAGAGGAGCTTGAACGAGCAGGGCTCGCCCTTCAGGAACCGGCCGACGTCA
>CAZKER010000285.1:0-11042 GCA_964551845.1 uncultured Cyanobium sp. | reverse complement strand
TGGCGCCCTGCAGATACTGCAGCTCTTTTTCCATCAGGTAGCCGGCCACGCTGGGGCTCAGCGCCTTGGTGACGCCCTCGGTGGAGGCATGGGCCCGGTGGGCGGCGCCGAAGGCGTCGTTCACATAAATATCAGCAAGGGCTGCCAGCTGGGTAGCGAAGCCGGCGTCGTTCTTCTCCTCTTCGGCGAAAAAGCGCACGTTTTCGAGCAGCACCACATCGCCCTCGGCCATGGCTGCCACCTTGGCTTCGGCGTCGGGGCCGATGCAGCTGTCGGTTTTGACCACGGGCTTGCCAAGCAGCTCGCTGAGGCGGGCAGCCACTGGGGTGAGACGCATGGCTTCGTTCACCTGGCCCTTGGGACGGCCGAAGTGAGCCGCCAGGATCACCTTGGCTCCCTTGCCGCTTAGGTCATTGATGGTGGGCAGGGCGGCCCGGATGCGGGTGTCGTCTGTGATGGCGCCGGCGTCATCTAGCGGTACGTTGAAGTCGACCCGCACCAGCACGCGCTTGCCGCTGAGCTCATCGGCCGAAAGGCTGGCCAGGGATCGCTTCGCCATGGGTTATGGAATAACTGAATTGCCGGGGGAGATTAGCCCCCGCGACGCCCCGCAACCCTCTGCTTCGGATTCCCCCCTGCCAACTGCCCTGGCCGGACGACGGTGGGACCCCCAAACTGAGGCCACGGGCTTGCATCTGCCCAGCCGTATATCGCCCAATGTTTGACACCGTTCTCTTTCCCATCGATCAGAGCCGCCAGGCGATGGAAACGGCTGCGGTGGCCTTGAAACTGGCCCAGCAGCACTCCAGCAACCTGGTGTTGCTGTCGGTTGTGGAGCCCGACCAAGACGACCCAGCGGCGGTTGCTGCCTTGTTGCAGCAGGCCCGCGCCCGCTTTGAAGAGGCAGGCGTGAGCTGCCAGGTGATCGAGCGGGAGGGCAAGCCGGCCTTCGTGATCGGCGATGTGGCAGATGAGATCAATGCCGACGTGATCGTGATGGGCACCCGCGGCATTGCGATCGAGAGCGATCAGCAGAGCACCGCCGCCCGGGTGATCCAGCTGGCTCCCTGTCCGGTGTTGGTGGTGCCCTGATGCCCCAGACGCTTCCGCTCAGCGTCAACGCTCCAGCGATTCAGTGGTACCCAGGCCACATCGCCAAGGCGGAGAAAGCTCTCAGCGCCAACCTGGCCAAGGTGGATTTAGTGATCGAGGTGCGGGATGCCCGCATACCCATGGCCACCTCCCACCCGCGGCTGCAGCGCTGGATCGGCAATAAGCAACACCTGCTGGTGCTCAACCGGGTCGACATGATCCCGCCGCCGGTGCGCCTGGCCTGGACCGCCTGGTTCCGCGCCCAGGAGCAGACCTGCTGGTGGTGCGACGCCAAGGCCGGCACCGGCGTCAAACAGCTGCAGCAGGCGGCGATCCGAGCCGGCGTGGCCCTCAATGTTCGCCGGGCTGGGCGGGGCATGAAGCCAAGGCCGGTGCGGGCGTTGATGCTGGGTTTCCCCAATGTGGGCAAGTCGGCTCTGATCAACCGGTTGGTGCGCCAGAAAGTGGTGGACAGTGCCCGCCGTGCCGGTGTGACCCGCAGCCTGCGCTGGGTGCGGCTGGGCCAGGACCTCGACCTGCTCGACGCCCCCGGCGTGCTGCCACCACGGCTCGACGACCAGCAGGCAGCCCTGCGCCTGGCCCTCTGCGACGACATTGGCCAGGCGGCCTACGACAACGAGGCCGCAGCCCGGGCCTTCCTGCAACTGCTCACCTTGCTTGAAGCCGAGCCGGCTGCTGGGGTGCCGTCTGGGCTGGTGGGCAAGCGCTATGGCATCCCCTTGGGTGTGTTGCCCGGCGGCGGCCCGGATGTGGAGGGCTGGCTGGTCACCGCTGCGGAGCGCCACACCAGTGGCGACAGCCTGCGCATGGCCACCAAGTTGCTCGATGATTTTCGCTGCGCTCGCTTGGGTGCCATTGCGCTTGAGCTGCCCATTTTGCCGCCGCCATGAGCGAATTCGGTGAGGGCGAAGGCGAGCTGCTGACGCTCACCTATCCCAAGCCGCTGCCGATGCGGCTGGATCGCTGGCTGGTGGCCCAGCGGCCGGAGCAGAGCCGCGCCCGGATCCAGAAGTTCATCGAGGCGGGTTACGTGCGGGTGAATGGCGTCACGGGGCGGGCCAAGACTCCCCTGCGCCAAGGCGACAGCGTGGCGCTGTGGATGCCGCCGCCCGAGCCCCTTCCCTATCTGGTGCCCCAGGCGATGCCGCTTGATGTGCTGTTTGAAGACGCCCACCTGATCGTGCTCAATAAGCCTGCCGGGCTCACGGTGCACCCGGCTCCCGGCAACAAGGACGGCACCCTGGTGAACGGCTTGTTGCACCACTGCCCAGACCTGCCCGGTATCGGCGGTGAGCTGCGACCGGGGATTGTGCACCGGCTTGATAAGGACACCACGGGCTGCATCGTCGTGGCCAAGAGCCAGGAGGCCCTGGTGAAGCTGCAGGTGCAGATCCAGAAGCGCATCGCTTCTCGCCAGTACCTGGCGGTGGTGCACGGGCAGCCGGTGGGCGACTCCGGCACGATCGTCGGGGCGATCGGCCGCCATCCCGTCGACCGCAAAAAATATGCCGTGGTCCATGACGACTCGGGGCGCCATGCCTGCACCCACTGGCGCCTGGTAGAGCGCCTGGGGGATTACAGCCTGCTGCGCTTCAAGCTCGACACCGGCCGCACCCACCAGATCCGGGTGCATTGCGCCCACGTTGGTCATCCGATCGTGGGCGATCCCACGTATTCCCGCTGCCGCAAGCTGCCGCTCGAGTTGCCAGGCCAGGCGTTGCATGCGGTGCAGCTGGGGCTCGATCATCCGATCACCAAGCAGCGGCTGGTGTGCGAAGCGCCGCTGCCGGAGGTGTTTGAGCGTTTGCTGGCAGTGCTCAGGCGGCGCTAGCTAGGTGGTGCTCAGGCGGCTCTGGGCAGTCGCGGGCAGGCCTCCACCAGAGTTCGGGTGATGGCGGCCTGGGGATCGCTCAGCAGCCGGGCGCCGGGGCCCTCCTCCACGATCTTTCCTCCCTCCAGCACGATCACCCGGTGGCAGAAGCCACTGGCCACTGACAGGTCGTGGGTAACAAACAGCATCCCTAGCCCCAGCCGCTCCTGCAGCTCCCGCAACAGAGCCAGCACCTCTGCCTGCACCTCGGCATCCAGCATGCTGACGCTCTCATCGCAGAGCAGCACCTGGGGCTCCAGGATCAGGGCCCGGGCAATTGCCACCCTTTGCTGCTGACCGCCTGAGAGCTGGCGGGGCAGGCGGTTTTCAAAGGCTTCCGGGGGGGTGAGTCCCACTGCTGTCAGTAGCTCGCGGGCGCGCTGGCGGGCCTGGGAGCGGCTGGCGATGCCATGGATCAGCAGGGGATCGGCGATTGCTTCACCCACCACCATCTGGGGGTTGAGGCAGGCCAGGGGGTCCTGAAACACCATCTGGATGCCGCGCCTGGCCTGGCGCAGGGCTCGGCCCCGCAGGCTGAGCAGATTTGTGCCCTGCAGCCGCACCGTGCCGCCCCGCACGGGTGCTAGTCCCATTAGGGCGCGGCAGAGGGTGCTTTTACCGCAGCCGGAGGCTCCCACCAGGCCGATGGTTTCGCCCTGCTGCAGCCGCAGGCTGACGCCATCCACCGCCTTGAGCCAGCGGGCGTTCCAGGGCAGGGATGGCAGCGGGTGCCAGCTGCGCAGCTGCTCGAGTTCCAGCAGGATTGGCGCCAGCGGCGGCGGCAGACTTTCTGCCCCTTCTCGCTCCCGCGCCTTGGCCACCAGGCGTTGGGCCAGGGCTGAGGCGGGGGCTATTAGCAGCTGCTGGGCTGGCGCCTGTTCCACCAGCTGCCCCTGATCCAGCACGGCGATCTGGTCGCACCAGCGACCCGCCATGGCCAGGTCGTGGCTGATCAGCAACAGGGCGCTGCCCGCCTCGCGGCAGAGGTTGCTGAGCTCAGCCATCACTTGGCCGGCCACGGCCACATCCAGGCTGGTGGTGGGTTCGTCGGCGATCACCAGCGGCGGCTCCAGGGCCATCGCCAGGGCGATCGCTAAGCGCTGGCGCATGCCGCCACTGAATTCATGGGGATAGCTGCCGTAGCGCTCCGGGCCGATGCCCACCCGCTCGAGCAATTGCATCGCCCGTTGCCGCACCTGGCGACGCTGCCAGCGGTGCCGGTGGGCCGCCAGGGTGTCGGCCAGGTGATCGCCGATCGTCAGCAGCGGGTTGAGCCGGGTCATCGGGTCCTGAAACACCAGCCCCACCGCTTCACCGCGCAGTTGGCGCAGGGCCGGCCTGGCCATTTGGCTGGGGTTCTGACCCGCCAGCAGCAGGGAGCCGCTGCACTGGCTGCCGGGGGGCAGCAGATGCAGCACCGCTCGGGCCACGGTGCTCTTGCCGCAGCCGGACGGGCCCACCAGGGCCAGGCGTTCGCCGGAGGCCAGGGTCAGGTTCAGGCCGTCGAGAGTGGGGCGTTCCGCCCCTGGGTAGCGCACTACCAGGTTCTCAATTGTGAGCACGGGGCTGGTCATGACCACCAGCTTGGCCCCATTTGCATACGATGAGCTGAACCCGCAGGCTGAAATGCTCAGGGCGGCTTCAAATCTGGATGCAACGGTCGTAGCCACTCGAGTGGCGGCCGCTCCAGCTTTGGTGCGCAAGCCGATTCGTACCCCCGCCGACTACGGCGTACCCCTGCCGGAGTGGCTGCAGCGCTGCATCGAGCATGTGCCCCCGGGGCAGGGGGTGAGCTGTCCCACCGATGCGGAGGCCCTGCTGGCCTCCGCTTTCGACTTCGCTTACCAGCTGCACGAGGGCCAGTTCCGGGCCAGTGGTGAGCCCTACATCATTCATCCGGTCGCCGTTGCCGACCTACTGCGCGATATCGGTGCCAGCGCTGGCGTAATCGCCGCTGGCTTTCTGCACGACGTCGTCGAGGACACCGAGGTCACATCTGAGGAGATCGAACAACACTTCGGGGCCGAAGTGCGGGCGCTGGTGGAGGGGGTTACCAAGCTCGGCGGTATTCACTTCACCAACCACACCGAAGCCCAGGCTGAAAACCTGCGCCGCATGTTTCTGGCCATGGCCAGCGATATCCGGGTGGTGCTGGTGAAGCTGGCCGATCGGCTGCACAACATGCGCACAATCGCCGCGCTCAAGCCTGAAAAGCAGTTGCGCATCGCCCGGGAAACCCGCGAGATCTATGCCCCCCTGGCCAATCGGCTCGGCATTGGTCGCCTCAAGTGGGAGCTCGAAGACCTCGCCTTCAAGATCCTTGAGCCCGAGTCCTACCGGGATGTGCAGCAGCAGGTCGCCACTAAGCGCAGCGAGCGCGAGGAGCGCTTGGCGGTCACGGTGCAATTGCTGCGCGACCGGCTTGCTGCCGTGGGTTTGGCCAACTGTGAGGTGAGCGGCCGGCCCAAGCATCTCTATGGCATCTGGAGCAAGATGCAGCGCCAGCAGAAGGCGTTCCACGAGATCTACGACGTGGCCGCCCTGCGGATTCTTTGCCCCAACTTTGAGAGTTGTTATCGGGCTTTGGCGGTGGTGCACGACACCTTCCGCCCCATTCCCGGGCGCTTCAAGGATTACATCGGCTTGCCCAAGCCCAACGGCTACCAATCCCTGCATACGGCGGTGATCGGTCGTCACCGGCCGATCGAGGTGCAGATCCGCACCACCGACATGCACCAGGTGGCCGAATACGGCATTGCTGCCCACTGGAAATACAAGGAGGGCGGCTCTCCGGCCGCATCCGGAGCCGATGCCGAGCGGTTCAACTGGCTGCGGCAGCTGGTTGATTGGCAGAAGGATGACGGCGGTCAAGACAGCAATGACTTCTTGCGCTCGATCAAGGAGGACCTCTTTGATGAGGAGGTGTTTGTGTTTACCCCCAATGGCGATGTTGTGGGCCTGCGTAAGGGTTCTACGGCCGTAGATTTTGCTTACCGCATCCACTCCGAGATCGGCAATCATTGCCAAGGGGTGCGCATCAATGACCGGCTCTCCCCTCTTGCTACACATCTGCAGAACGGCGATTTCGTGCAGGTGATCACCGCCAAGACGGCTCACCCCAGCCTCGACTGGCTCAACTTCGTGGCTACTCCCACGGCACGTAATCGCATTCGCCACTGGTACAAAACCAGCCACCGCGAAGACAACCTCCAGCGCGGCACCGAGATGCTCGAGCGAGAGCTCGGCCGCGATGGCTTCGATGCTCTGCTCAACGGTGAGGCGATGGCCAAGGTGGCCCGCCGCTGCAACCTCACCGGCACCGAAGACCTACTGGCCTCCCTCGGTTTTGGTGGGGTCACCCTGCATCAGGTGCTCAATAGGTTGCGGGAGGAGATGCGCCTGGCCAGCGAAGCCTCCGCCCCCGTGCTCAGCAACGAGCAGGTTGCAGCCAAGGTGGCGGCCCACGCTGCCCAGGGGGAGCACCAGGCGCCGGTGGGTGGTGGAGGCGCCAGCCCAATTCTCGGCCTTGAGGGCCTTGATTACAGGCTGGGGGGCTGCTGCAGTCCCCTGCCCGGTGAGCAGATCCTCGGGGCGGTGGCCCTCGGCAACCACGGCATCACCATCCACCGCCAGGACTGCTCCAACGTGGCCCAGGTGCCGGCCGAACGGCGGCTGCCGGTGCGTTGGAACTCAGCTCTTGACACCCGCCCGCGCCGTTATCCGGTGCAATTGCGCATCGAGGTGCTCGATCGAGTTGGCGTGCTCAAGGACATCCTCACCCGCCTTTCGGATCACCGCATCAACGTCAGCGATGCCCGGGTGCGCACCAACCCCGGCAAGCCGGCCCGCATCGATCTGCGGGTGGAGCTCGACAGCGCCAGCCAGCTAGCTAGCACGATCAATCAGATCCGCTCCATGGCCGATGTGCTCGACATAGCCCGCACGGGCATCGGCTAGGGCAGGGTGAAGCCGGAGGTGTTCAGATGTTTGAGGTCAAGCATCACCAGCGTTAGCCACACCAGCAGGGCCAAGCCGCCGACGGCGCCGAAGCCAAGCAGCAGGGTCGACAGTGCTGAGCGTGGAGATCCCTTGCTGTTCGTCACATGTGCCCCTGAATTGAATCCCATTCTCTCACTGTTTAGGCGTTTGCTTTTCAGGGGAGAGCTGGAGGCGCGGCTGGCTCAGCAGTGACGACCGCTACAGCGTGCCTGTAGTGGCCCAACTACAACCTGCTCATTCACCGCAGGCGATGCCATGACGTCCGAGCAGGCGGCCCAACTCATTGACGACACCCTTGACCTGGTGCACCAGCGGCTCCAGGACCTGCAGGCCCAGGCGCTGCCCCGCGAGCAGCACGCCCTGGCCGAGGAATTCCGGGAATGGCGCCATCCAGTAGGCGGCCATATCGACCTGATGGTGTTTCCCGGCCTGGCTAATTCCTAAGCCGGGATTGCCGACCTCCGGGCGCCTTGGCGCTGAAATGGGGGTATGCCCGACCACGCCGGATTTGCTGACACCATCGCCGCGGTGGCCACCGCCGTGGCTCCGGGCGAGGGCAGTGTGGCGATCGTGCGGATTTCAGGCTCCGAGGCCGAGTCGATCGGCCGGCAGTTGTTTGCGGCTCCCGGCCAGCAGATTTGGGACAGCCACCGGGTGCTTTACGGCCACGTGGTGGATCCAGCCAGTGGTGAGCGGTTTGATGAGGCCCTGCTGCTGCTGATGCGTTCACCGCGCAGCTTTACCCGCGAAACCGTGGTGGAGCTCCACTGCCACGGCGGCCTGGTGGCGGTGCAGAGGGTGCTGGAGCTGGTGCTGGCGGCTGGGGCGCGGCGAGCGTTGCCGGGGGAATTCAGCCAGCGGGCATTTTTGAACGGCCGGCTCGACCTCACTCGGGCCGAGGCGATCAGCGAGATGATCACGGCCCGCAGCCGCCGCGCGGCCCAGCTGGCGATGGCTGGCCTCGATGGCGGCCTGCAGCAGCGCATCGGTGCCCTGCGCGAGCGGCTGCTGGATCAGCTGGCGGAGTTAGAGGCGCGGGTGGACTTCGAGGAAGACCTACCCCCCCTCGATGGCGTGGCGGTGACGGCGGAGTTGGTGTCGGTGCAGCTTGAGCTGCAGCAGCTGGTGGCCGAGGCGCGTCAAGGCGAGCTGCTGCGCCAGGGCCTGCGGGTGGCGATCGTGGGCCGCCCCAACGTGGGTAAATCGAGCCTGCTCAATCTGCTCAGCCAGCGAGAGAGGGCGATCGTGACCGACCTGCCGGGCACCACCCGCGACCTGCTGGAAAGCGACTTGGTGCTCGACGGGGTGCCGCTCACCCTGCTCGACACCGCCGGCATTCGCCCTACCAGCGACCGGGTTGAGCAGCTGGGTATCGCGCGCTCCCACCAGGCCCTGGCCGCCGCTGATGCGGTGCTGTTGCTGTTTGATCTGGAGGCTGGCTGGACCCCGGCCGATGGGGCCCTGAGTCAGCTGGTGCCCGAGGGCGTCGTGCTGCTGGTGGCAGGCAACAAGGCCGATGTGGCTGGGTTGCCGGTGGGTCTGGTGCCTCCAGGGGATGGGGAGCCGGCAGATGTGCGCTTCAGCGCCCTCACTGGCGCCGGCCGTGACGAGCTGGTGGCGGAGCTGTTGCGCCGCTGCGGAGCTGGCTCCCTCGAAGGGGTGCAGGTGGCCCTCAACGCCCGTCAACGGGACCTGGCGGCAGCTGCCGCCCTGAGCCTGGGGGCTGCCCTTGAAGCTGCGGCGCAGCAGCTGCCTTGGGACTTCTGGACGATTGACCTGCGCGCTGCCGTGCGTGCCCTCGGCGAGATCACCGGCGAGGCGGTGAGCGAGGCGGTGCTGGATCGGGTGTTTTCGCGTTTCTGTATTGGCAAGTAGGTCTCTTGCCAAACTGCAACTACTGAATGGTGTTCGTCGATGGTCAACCCCCGGGCCCTGCTTGCCGCCCTGGCTCTTTGCACTGGCCTAGTGCCAGCGGCCGCGGCTGCTGACAAGTCGGCCGCGGCCGCTCTGGCCCAGTGCAAATCACCCGCGGCTGGCACCTATGTGGTGCTGGGTAGTGGTCAGCACCGGGGCGAACCCACGGCACTGCTGATGCAGGAGCGCTGGTTTGCCGATGGCCGCATTGAGGGAGTGCGTTACCTGCGTGAAGGTCGCCGTTTCATTGAAGATCGCTATAGGGGCCAGGTGAAGGCCGATGCCAATTGCTGGGCTTTGGTGGAGCGCCAGGGTTCGGCCGGCGCCATGGCTGAGGCGGTAGCCCTGGATCGCCTGGGCCGGCCTCAGACTTCCCTGGTGGTGGCCCCCAGTGAGGTGTTGTCGTTGCGCTATGTCGCCCAGGCCCCGGGCCTATGCCGGCCGGAGCAGCTAGATGGGTTGGTCACCAGCCAGCAGCAGGGCCAGAGCTGGCGGGCTGGTAGCTGGCAGCCCAATGCGGTGGTGCAGCGGGAGTGGTGGCAGGCAGGGGCGGTGCAGGGGCTGGCGGTGTCGAGTTACGCCGGCCTCCAGGACAGGGTCACCTACAGCGGCAGCCTCCAGCTGGGCGCAACCTGCCTGGGCTCAATGACTCAGAAAGATTCCGCTGGTGCCACCTACAACTACAAAGTTGTGCTGCTATCGAATGGTGGTGGCTACGTCTACCTGCAGACCGACCCAGACAACCTCACTCTCGGTTTGCTGCAGCATCAGCGCTGAGGCCCCAGCGGGCTGCCAGGAACACCAGGGCCATCACCCCATAGCCCAGGGCCCAGCTTCGGCCGACGCCCCAGCCCAGTTGCAGCACGGTGTCGGAGCTGGTGAATTGCCAGGCGTGGATCACCCCAAACCACGCCAGCAGGGCCGCAACGCCGGCGCAGGCCGCTGCCGCCAACAAGCGGGACTCAATTACGTACACGAGCATTGCTGCTAGCAGCATCGCCGCGATTATCTGGCCTTGTTCGAGGGCGAAGGCCCCGGCGGCCCACACATCGGCCTGGGCGAGGGGTGCCAGCAAGGCTGGCCCAAAGGGGTTGGCGGCGGTGCCGCTGCCACCAGCGCGCAGCCCCGCTTTCAACATCAGGGCACCCCAGCCGGCCAGCCCGGGCAGCAGCCCCAGGGCAACGGCCGGAGCATGGCGAGGCGGCGTGGCCTGGAAGGCCTGGGCAGCGATCACCAGGCCGATGTAGAGCACGATCGCCATACCGGCCTCAATCGGCACCAGTTGGCCGACTACGCCGAACAGGCCCAGCAGGCAGGCGGCTCCCATCACTACGCCGTTTAGCCAGGAGTAGCCGATGCGGGCGCCCATGGCCTTCCAGCCCGGGTGGCCGATGTAGATGGTGGTGGGAAAGCAGGATCCCAAGGTGGCGGCGGCCAGGGTGCCGATGCCATTGATCAGCATCGAGCTGCGTACTGGATAGCGATCGCCGGCGGCTTCGGCGCTCTCCAGGTTTTGCAGTGAGCCGATCACATTGAAAAGTCCCATCGGCACGATTACCCCCAACCAGGGCACTAGCTGGCCGCGCGCCTGCCACAGGTCTGCCAGTTGCAGCGTGGGCAGATGCAGCCCAATCAGGGCCGTGCTGCTCTGCCAGCGCACCGGATCGAGGTCGATCAAACCATTGGCCCAGGCCAGGGCGATGCCCAGCAGCACGGCCACCAGGCCGGCGGGCACTGGCCAGCGCACCGGCGCGTAGTAGCCCACCAGGATCACGGCCAGCACTGCCAGTCCCACCACCGGTTGGGCGTAGGTGCGCAGCAGGAAGCCCAGGGCGATGTAACCCAGGGCAATGCCAGCCAGGGTGGAGAGCAGGGCTGCGCGAGGCAGCCAGCGCTGCAGGCTGTTGCCGATGAAGGCACCGGAACACTCGATCAGACCCGAACCCAGGCAGGCGATCAGCCCGGCTCGCCACGAGAGGGTTACCGCTGCGGCTGGATCGAGGCCCTGGCTCACGGCCGTCAGCTTCACCGGCAGCATCACCAGAAACACGTAGGCGAACAGGCTCACCGTGTTGATGCCGTAGGGGAGGGCGGTGCGGTCGTCGCGCCCCTCACGCTGATCGAGCTGGAAGGCCTGGCGGGCGTA
>CAZKER010000284.1:0-4658 GCA_964551845.1 uncultured Cyanobium sp. | reverse complement strand
CCATAGAGATCCTTGTGGCTCTTGCCTGTGATGTTGGTGAGCCGTGCCAGGCGCCGATCCCGCAGCAGGGCAGAGGCAATCCCGATCCCGCTGCAGGTCTGATCCATCCGAACTGGTGTGGCGCAGTTGCTGTTCGGCTGTGCCACCTGCTGAGCAATGGCCCGGCACAGCTGCAGGTATTGCCAAGGATCTTTGGCATCACGCCACAGCTCAAGCCGATCAAGTGGGGCCTCGGCCGCTGCACACATCTCGATCATGTGCTGCCGGCCCCAGGCTGCCCGTCCCTCCCAGTTGCCCCGCACCCCGTAGTGCCCGGCTGCCGCCTTCAGCAGCCACTCAAGCGCCTCGACTGAGCACTGCTCGCCATGGGCAAAGGAAACCGCTGCCTTTTCCCAGTCGGGGCCCTGGTGGGTGGCGTAGCGGTTGCTGGTGTAGATCCGCCCTCGAAAGTCTGAGCAGTAGGCAAACCACACCGGCAACCCAGCTACTTCCTCGCATTGGCGCAGTGCCTGCTCAATCCGGGTGCGCTCACGCCCGCCATTGCAGCGGTCTTGCTGGGCCGTGAGGCGCTGCCGCTGCCATGCCTTGTAGGCCTCGGGCCCAATCAGCTCAGTTGGCCGCGGCGGTTCTGGCATTGGGTCGCGCATCAGCGGGAACAGCCCGCGGATGTTGTGATCCCAGGCGCAGCGCTGCAGCTCAACCATTCCTGGATCTACCCGCAGCTCTTGCCGCTGCAGGATGTTGACGGCCGCCAGCACCGGGGCCAGGGCCTGAGCATCTAGATGGGTGAGGTCAAGGCCAGCACGGCTGCGCACCAGCGGCTGCTTGTTGTCGAGGTGGCCACCGCCGTGCATCCCTTCCCAGTGTTGTGGGGGCACAAGCATTGGCAGCCGGCGTGATGGCAGCGGCCGTGGTGGGTTGGCCTTCACCACCTCAAGTGCAGTAGTGGTGGGCTTCACTACATGCCGCAGCCGCCCGTTATGGGAGGTGGTCTCCAGCTCGAGCAGATCGGTGTTGGCCATGATCAGCTGCAGCAACAGCAGGCCCACCTCCACCCGCTCAAGGGGTGTCCAGCCGCTGGCATCCAGGCGCAGCTGTGCGAGCAGCTTGCTGCTGCTTAAGGCCTTGGCACCACGCCGCTTGCGGATTAGCCGCAACAGGTCGGGACTGATCTTCTCCACCCGCCCGGCCTTGAGCTCGCTTTGCAGGGCCAAGCCAATGGCACCGGCGAGCTTGCGCTGTTCAGGTTTCTGGCTGATCTGATCGATCACCACACCCAGTGCAATGGCCGCCAGCGACCTGGGCCCCCGGTTGGTGACACCCAGCAGCAATGGCCAGGCCGCAAAGTGCGGGCCGGGTTTGTGCGGGTTGGCCAGCAGATCCTCGAGCAGCAGACCCAGGGCCACCGTCACGGTCTCTGCATGCTGCTGAAACAGGGCTCGGCCGTACTCGGTGACGCTCTCCCTGCCTTGGCTTTTGAGCTTGGCCCGGGCATTGATTGCGTCCCATTTGGCCCGCTCTTTTTCCCTCGCTTCCGTCTGCTTCTGGCGTTCGCGGGCAGGGGTGGACGCGGAGTTTTTGGTTTTCACCCAGCAGTTACAGGTGCTTTCAGCAGTAATTCCACCCCACCCGTGGAGTGTTGGCTATCTGCCTGCTGCAGCGGGATGAAACGAATGCTCTGCAGGGGTGGAAATAGCGCCAGCGGTTTTTAAGTCCGCTGCGTCTCCCATACCGCCATGCCCCCGCCCAGTAACCATAGGGCATCTCGGGGATTTAGAGGGTCTGCGTCGGGATGCGTTTTAAGCAGTCTGCTTAGCTGCTGGCGCAGTTTTCTTGGTCCGGTGGATGCGTCCACAACAAGGCCTGATCACTGACCGAAAACGGGCAGCGGTGCTGGGCCGGCGGGCTCAGCTCTCACCCCTCCAGGGGCAAATGGATCCATGCGCAGGCGAGTGCCGTAGGGGTTGCCCTTGGTCGGCACGGTGCAGCCGGTTAGGGGCATGTTGTCGGGGGTGATCTCCATGCCGTTGTTCCAGCCGCAGGCCGGGCCGGACAACTGGGCCAGCAGCATGAGCTCGATCATCGATTGGCCTTCCAGAGTCGGTGAAGAAAGAATCCCACCACCCAGACAGGGGCGGCAACCCCCAGGGCGGTGATCACAAACGGCAGGGCCAGCAACCCCAGCCCTGAGATGGTGGTGGCCGCGGCGAAGTAGCCGGCCAGCTCGAGGGGCTTCACCGGCCGCGGCTTAGGTGCTTGGTCTTCCATCGCTCAGTCCTCCAGGGCGTTGACGCAAGCGGCCAGCGCATCGGTGTGCAGGTGCAGGTAGCGCTGCACTGATGCCAGGCTGGTCCAGCCGCCGTAGGCCATCAACTGGTGTAGGGGGATGCCCCGGCTGGCCAGCTTGCTGGCACAGGTGTGGCGGGTGGTGTGGATCGACAGGGCCCGATCATCAGCCAGCCCATGGATGGCCTTGGCGGTGTTGAACAGGTGCTGATAGCGGGTGTATTTGAAGGGCCAGACCCGATGGGAGGGGATCGCCGGCATGTGGGGCTCAAGGGCCTCGATCGCCCGGCGGGTCAGCGGCACTGATCGGGGCTTGCCGTTCTTGGTGGTCCAGAAGGTGACTCGGCCCTTGGCCAAGTCCACGTCTTGACCTTTGAGGCGTTCGGCCTCACCCCAACGGCAGGCCGTCTCCAGCAGGAACACCAGCAGATCGGCCGCGGCGGGCTCGCCCACCTGGCGGAAGTATTTGCAGAAGGCGTCGCGCTCATGGTCGCTGATCACTCGATCCTTGGTGTTGACCATGCGCAGCTGCTGAGGCATGCGCGGCACCTCTTGAACATGGCCGTGAAGGTGGGCATCAGAAAGCATGGCCCGAATAGCTGACACCTTCCGGTTGACGGTGCTGGGGCGGTTGCCCCGGGCCAGCAGCTTCTGCCGCCAGCCATCAACCAGGGCCGCCGTGATCTCGTTGATCGGCAGGTGGTCGCCGAAGTAGGAAACGGCTTCAGCGCTGTAGATAGCAGCGGTGCGCTCGTAGGCCAGGCCAGCCCAACGAATGCGCATCGAGAGGGCCCGGGCTTCCTTCATGGTGAACACCGGCCTGGCTGAGGGCTTGGCCTCACGCTGCATCAGCAGCTCGAGGAGCTCACGCTTGCGGGCCAGGGCCTCGCTGCGGGTTTTGCATTTGCCAGTTCTTCGGGTGCCGTTGATGGTGACATCAGCAACCCAGCTGCCATCAGCAGCTTTACGGACAGAGCCTGTCATGGGAGGCAAGTTGGGGGTGGTGGTGGTTGTTGGGAGGCAAGTTGGGAGGCAAGTTGGGGGTCAAAGCCCCTCGAGTTGCCTGAGAAGGGCCTTGCCCTTGGCGGTGAGCCTGACGCTGTAGCGGCGCCCCTCTTGAGGATCGCGGATGGCCTCAAGAAGGCCGTAGCCGTCGTAACCCCTGCGGTGTTGATCACCTAAAGCGTGGACGGTGCGCGAGACGGTGGAATTGGACAGGGCTAGGGCTTCCTCCAGGGCCTCGTAACTGCATGGCCCATTCCTCGCCACGTAAAGGAAGACCTGGGCGTGATGTAGCGGAAACGAAGTGGGGCTGAAAACGGAGAAAGCAGCCAGAGCCCTTTCAAGCTCACGTATACCCATGGCCCGTAGTGCCTGCGACTCCTAGGAGTTTGGCACCTGTGCAGAGTGACGAACTTGCGCTGGTAGCCGGTTTCCACTAATAGGCAAACCTCCCGGCGGCACTGGCCCCAGGGGATAGCAAGCGAGGCAACAAGGCAGACCGTCATTGGATTTTTGCGTCGCAGGTGGAGTGCTCAACCCCTAGGAGATTAGTACAGTTGTACTGCTCAAAACAGCAGCAGATCAGCTGCTTACCTGCTGCACTTAGCTGCAGCTGCAGGCCCCGCCGATGCGGGTGAGGCCTTACCTCAATCAGCCCATATGGGCTTTCAACCCAGCCGCCTTGCCTGTAGCAGGCACGGCCGCGTAGCAGCGACACCACCCTGCTGATCGTGGCTGCTGGCAATAGCTTTCCATCCGCATCTTGCATGGCCCGTTGCAGATCAGGAATGTTGTCCACCCCAGAAGCGACTAGCAGCAGGGCCTCAGCTGCATTGATGGGCACGGCCCGATTTTTCTGGCGCAAGGCGCCAAGGAATCGAGCAACAGCGATCGGATCAGCCATTGCCCTGGCCTCCCTCAAGGGTCAGCTGGGCATTGCGCAGCTTGATCATCACGCCATTGGCAGTAGCCAGGTCGTCGGCGGTGTCGCCCCAGCTGTCATCCCCCACGGGGCAGGCCTGCACCTGCACCTCGAGCAACTCAAGAAGCAGGTTGGCCCGTGGTCTGAGCAGTGCCACCAGCAAGGCGGCCTCGTCTGCCGTGATGGCAACGGGCTCAGCTGGGCTGTTGACGTGGAGGGTTTTCGGGATCAGTGGCATGGTTCAGGGTCCAGGGAATCTGCTGATGGTGCGGGGATCGGGCAGGCGCCACCTGTCAGGCGTTGCGCTGCTGGGGGTGGGCATGTTTTGCGGTGTTGGCTGCGGTGTTGGCTGCAGATCAGCAACGGCCCCGAAGGCCCAGATGGTCAGGGCCGCGGCGGCTAGGGTTGAGATGGTTTTAGTCATGGGTGGTTGTTGGGCAGGCGTGAG
>CAZKER010000283.1:0-35319 GCA_964551845.1 uncultured Cyanobium sp. | reverse complement strand
GGAGAAACGCTTCAAAGATCCTGCCGACCCGCTCAAGATCGTGCTGGTGCGGGATATGTGGTTAACGGGGTTCGACGCTCCCTGTATGGCGACGATGTATGTGGATAAACCGATGAAGGGGGCAAACCTGGCGCAGGCGATTGCCCGAGTGAACAGGGTCTTCAAAGACAAACCAGGCGGTCTGGTGGTCGATTACATCGGCATCGCCCCCCAACTCAAGGAAGCACTGGCGACCTACACCGCATCGAAGGGTAAGGGTGCTCCCACGATTGACACCAGTGAGGCACTAAGGATTCTCAAGGAGAAACTACAGGTCGCCCGTGACCTGCTCCACCCCATCGACTGGAGCAGATTCAATGAACCCAACAAGGCACTGGCACTGCTGTCTAACTGCCTCGATCACATCCTTGAACTACCCGACGGCAAGAAGCGCTATTGCGACACCGTGCTGGCGATAACCAAAGCGTTTGCCCTCTGCGGAACGCTTGATGAAGCGATGGCCCTCAATGATGAGGTGACCTTTCTTCAGGCAATCCGAGCACCAATAATCAAAGGAGATGGAGTAGAAGGCGATGGCGGCGCTCCCAAAAATGTTGATTTTGAGTTGCGTCAACTGCTCTCTGAGTCATTAGTCGCCGACGGGATCACGGATATCTTCAAGGTGGCGGGTCTGCAGAAACCTGATCTCAGCATCCTGTCCGATCAGTTCTTGGCAGAGATCAGCAAGATCCCCCAGAAGAATCTGGCAGTGGAATTGCTGCAGCGGTTGCTGAAGGAAGAGGTTCAAACCCGCTTCAAGACCAACATCGTGAAGCAGAAGCGGTTCAGTGAAATGCTTCAGGCATCCCTGAACAAATACGCCAACCGCTCTATCGAGGCAGCACAGGTGATCGAAGAACTGAGGGCGATGGCAAAGCAGTTCCGTGATGAGGCAGAAAAGGTTGATGCAATGGGATTGTCTGTTGCCGAGGTTGCCTTCTACGACGCCCTGGCGAACAACCAGTCAGCACAAGACCTGATGGGCGACGAGGTGCTGATGAAAATGGCACGAGAACTGGCAGAAAAACTACGGGGCAACCTCAGCATCGATTGGCAATACAAGGAAAACGTTCGGGCACGTCTGCGGACGATGATCAAGGCGCTACTGAAGCGTTATAAGTATCCACCTGATCAGGAGGCAGCGGCGATTGAGTTGGTGCTCCAGCAGACCGAGATGATTTCTGAGGAATGGTCTAGAGAGGATCTAGGCAAGAAGATTCAGGCAGTTGTGGCTGATGCTTTGGAAAAGCAGTTCTGAACGGCCACTACGCCTCAACCCCACAAGCCAGCACCGTCGCAACACCTTTCCTGCCAACTCCGCGGACAGTGCTGATCTGCGCCGCCGAATCTAGCTCGGTGAGATTTGCTGGGAGACCACCACCCTCTCCAGTCACTAGACCTTGGAGCAGGCAGTTGATGCTTCTGAAAAGCATGCTCTGGTGCCGTTACGATGAAGACCTAGACCGCTGCCCCTGCTGGCGAAACCCCTGCCACACTTAAGCAACACCCCCCAGCTGAAATGGCAAACGATCATCCTGATGCTCCCAAGCGGTTCGCCATCCGCCCCAGCGCAGAGACGATTGAAGCAAACAAGGAGCTTCTTGCCAAAATTGATAGCGATAGCATATTAAAAGCGCCTATGCTCAAGGGAAGTATTTATTTTTGCATTATCACTTGTGGCGATGATGGCCAAAGCAAGGAAGAGCTAATTAATGAATCAACTGCGCTAGGCGCCGCGATTTGCGATCTTGGAATAGAGATAAAATATGAAAATAAACACTATCGCTGGGCCGCTCGAGCGCCCCAGGCGTTAAAAATACTAGAATATGCGGAAGCATTCTTGAGGGAAAGTGGCGATATTTTGCCTGGTAATCTTGGTGTAAATGCTGAGCTAAAATGGCGGGATGAGAAAGATTTTGAAAATATCATTCATCTTACGCAAAGCAAAGAAAATATTGGTTGGCTGGTAACACGATATGCTTAATCGGCTTATGGTCTATTTGATTGCAGGTCAAAAACGCCTGACGGACGGCGATGGGATTATCTTTTGCTGAGGTTCCCCTTTTGCTATGCCCTGTCGGAATCTCCTGCCACACTTCAACGTCTCACCCCAGCTGAAATGGCAAGGGATCATCTTGATCGGCCCAAGTGGTTCGGCATTCGCCCCAGTGAAGAGACGATGGAACTGGTCTCGGCAATCTAGGAGTTTCGCCAACGCACCAATCAATCAACCACTTTTGCTGCCATCGTGGAAGACGCCATTCAGTGCCATTACGCTCGTTTGCTGAAGGAGGGTGCCACCACCAATGAATGATGACCCCACTAATCTTCCTGTCTGATCTTCAGCGGGTTCTCAAGACCCTAGCGCCAGAAGTAGCAGATCCATTCCCCCATTTGGCATCTCAGACGCTTGGGGCTCTTCTGCGCAGAAAGTTCAACATAGCGCAAATCGTAAACCGGCTGGAGCAGTTGCGCTACGCCACAGAGATTAAACTGCTAGCAGCCTTTCACGTTGCCCATCCTCATTTTGATGGTCGTGCTACTGGTTATTTAGTGCGGCGCTAAATGCATGAATGGTGGTCCTTGGCCGTCTCAGTTACACAATCATTAATAACTTGGGCTAAATGGAGATTGTAAATACCTCCAGATCAAGCCAAGGCCACCCTCCGCCTTGATCCAGACGAGTACCCCAAGTGCATAGAACTGGAACCCAAAGAAGGGATCGTTAAGAATATAAATGAAATGGCGCAGAAGAGTGGGCGGTCCTTTTCAGGGGTGCCAACCAAGACCCCTCCAAGGTAGTAGATCCGTGCTAGTGCAGCGAATAGTGCGGATAAGGCATTGGGCGCCGTTGATATAAATGCGTATTTAGCATACACAGTTGTGAGTTGCGCATCTATCCCCTATTGTGCAAAGGTGATTATTGACAAGGTTCCCTGTGAATGATCAGACATTTTCAGATGGCGAAGTCGGCTCTTACGTTTTCAAGAGACCTCAAAGGATCAGCATCACTGTCTCAAAGGCGGTTTTTGAGAGTCTTGAGAAAATCAGTTTTCGCGATGGACGCTCGTTGAGCAATCTGGCTTCGTTCCTGCTGGAGGGAGCGATCAATGATCTCAATCAAAGACAGAAATTGGATTGAGAACTCCTCAAGCGAGAAACCACTGCCGTCGAGTTCTCTCGCTCCCCAGCGTTGGCGGGGTTGGGGTTGGAGTTATGGGGGTTATCTGAGTCTCAGGTGAAAGATGTTAAAGCTCCCAATCCTCGCTGCCCTTAGAAACACAGGCGTACATCCAAAAACCGCTGCTGCAACTCCACTGCCCGACTCTTTAGATCACTGACTAGTCCCTCAAAGCGGGGATGCGTCGCATACTCCCGACGCACAACCAGAGTTTCTCCCACTTCTAGTGGGATATGGATCGGCAGGAGTATCCGTGATGAATCAAATAAATTAATCATAGATGGAGTGGCATATCCAATAATTCCGCTATCAGTTACCTGCCTCTCCCACTTATCGTAGTTGTGGCGTTTTAATAGCATAGGTAGGTTCCATAATCCCAGCTCCTGCATCCTTGCCTGAAAATAGGGAAAAGCATTATCGGGAAGTGCCAGAGAAGGGTGGCATTTGACATCCGTGAGCGTTACCCCATCACCTAGGGCAACCAGGGGATGTTTGGCAGCTACAACTAGATGAACTGGCAGTTTGATCAGATCTACGCAGCAGAGGTCCTGATCATTTTTTGCTGGCACATCAGGAAAAAAACCGATCCAGGCGTCGATCACCCCGTTGCGTAGGTGCTGCAATGGAGCGCCAACCTCCATGTAATCAAGATTGCCTTTAATCCAATCTCTTGGCAAGAAATCACGCAATAATGAAGCGGAAAAGTATTGCGCCTCAAGGCGGAGTGGCAGATCCGCAACCCAGCGGTTCTTCTGATGGACCATGCGCTCCATATTGAGTAATTTGTCGTCACCCAAGACATACCATTCCCCATCGTGCTTAACTACGGATACGCCAAAAGCACTGGAAACTCGCTGCAACGCACGACTAATTGACGATGGCGCAAAACCGACGCGCTTCCGCACCTCAGAACCTAAGCGCAACCAGATCAGTAAATCCAAACAGTCAAGTTGTGCAATTGTAACTACCACGTACTAATTAACTTTCACCACCAAAATATCGCGCTTTGCCCGGCAAGTCAATACAAATATGCGGCAAAAAAATCAAGTTTATTTGCGAATATTGCAAGATGGGAAACTTGCCTGGGCCGTTTGCTCATAATATTTTTTACGCCTAAGCGCATCAGTGCACGTTGAGATCCACCGTGGTTCGTGCGTTTGCATCGCTAATAGGCCGAGCGAGCCAGGCGGACACCACCTAGCGGATTAATCAGGGTCGCTTCTGGATCTCATTATTTCTTCTGCTATATCCTGAGCTTTTCGGTAGGAGCGCGCTAGCCGAAGCAGGTATCATCGTATCCGGCTTCGAAAATGTTTCCAGTAATTCAGATATCCTTAAATTCAGTTGCTGCAACCAGTCTTGTGTTACGTCCACATCAACGCCGATTACACGACGTAACTACCTAAAGGCAAACCAGTCCAGTCTTTGACCTTTTGCCCCATCAGTGTCTTGCACCAATTCCAGCCCTTTGATGCCCCCATCCTGCTGATACCAGGGGTCTTGGCAGAGAGCCCTGAACGCGCGCCGTGCCTCCTCTAGGGATTGGAAGTCACCGACCTTCACGATGCCCCAGGAGTCGTGGGTGTTGATGGTGAAGGTCATTGCTTCAGGAGTTCCTACACTGATTAAAGGATTGGATCGAGGAAAGCAGCATCGTGACGAGCAACCCCCTTTGGATGCTGCTGCCCTGGGCAGTGTTTGCGGTTGCAGCAGGGATCAAATTTTGGCGTTTGACCAGCCTGTTCCGAAGGCACCTCTTGGGTAGCCGTTCCAGCACGGAGAAGTTCAGGAAGACTTTGGAGCGCATTTGGCTGAAGGATCAGCAAACGGTGTGATGGAGCACCTTAATTGGGGATACATACAACTTGGTCTGGTCGCCCTGGCGTTTGGTGGTCTTCAGGTCTGGTGGATCAGTAGCGTTTTTAAAAAGCGTGACCTGGCGCGACCAATGGGCGTAGGCGAGTTTCGCAGCTCACTGGAAAGGATCTGGAAGAATGAACGGAGATGAGAATAGCGGCCTGCCACCATTGCGGTTTTGGCCGCTGAGAGTTCAGCGGAGGTGCGTTGCTAAGCCTAGATCGATCTAGTCGATAGAATGGGGGATAGTCTTTTGTATGGGAATACCTGCTGCTGGCTTGGATAGCACCACTTGATCTCCGCAATGGTGAAGGTTTAAGGGGCGTGTTGCGCAACTTGGGCACGCTGAATGCTTCAAAAATCTAAGTGAATTCACCGTAATTTTAATCATGTGACTTGGCTAAGGCGCTAATAGCTGCAGATTGGCCTTGCTTATGTTTTCGTACTTTTTGCCGTCCGCGATGCAAATGTGTCCATTGGAAGGCCGGGCCTTGGCCTCCGGCTTCGGCGATTTTATTGCCAAAGAAAGCAACTCTTTCGGCAGCATGGTGGCTTCGAGGCGGGGCGAATTTCAGGCCAAGACCATTGGCTAAGTGATAAGCAGCGGAGCCGCCCCAGGAGGCGTTACAAATTGTGATATAGTTAATGCTTGGTCATCGAGCGGTCCTGGACGGGTCCGCTTTTTTATTGGCGTTTACTTGCTGGCCGTTTTCCAGGCCCACCAAGCGACAAGTGCTAGCAGCGCCCATGGCACGAGCGCTCGGAACACGATTGCCACCAGCACCAGCACTGAAAACGAGACCGCGGCGCGTTTCGTCAAGGCTTTGGCTTCGTCGCTCATGAAGCGCCAGCGTGGAATTAGGGCCATTTGCTTTTAGGCAAGAACTCCCCCAGCAAAGCCCCTCCTCCTAGATTTGACAGCTATGCCTCCAGCTGCTTCGGCTAAAGCAACTCCGCCAGCTCATTCCCGTCCCCTGTGGCAGGTACCGCTGCTGGTGGGCGTGTGTTTTGGCCTCGGTTATGGCGTCACCCAGCGGCTGCTCTCCCTGCAGCTGCCTTCTCTGGTGCGCCTGGGTCAGGGTTTTGAAGTGCGGCCCTTCCCAGGCACCTCGCTGGAAAGCCTGCGGCTGCGCTTCGGCGCTGAGGATCAGGAGATTCGCGGCGACGCTGATCCATTGCCGCTCGAGCAACAGAGCGACGCCGAGCCTCAGCCGGCGCCTGAACCGGAGGCTGAGCTCAAAGAGGCGCCCAGCCTGGATGCTCCGCCACAACCACAATCACCCTCAGCCTCATCCCCAGCGCCAGCTCCACCGCCACCGCCAGAGTTGCCTGGCGCTGATCTGCCACAGTCCACACCTGCAGTCGGGCCTCAATGAGTGCGCCTCAATCGCTCGTACAAGCTGCTCTCCAGCGTCTGGGGGCCCGTTTAGGCAGCGGCCTTGTTGATGCTGCCGCCAACCTGGCCCTGCTGGCTCAGGATGCTCCGGAGCGGCTACGACAAGAGTTGCAGCTTTTCTGGGATGAGGTGGAGGCTGAGGCTGCCCGCATCGAAAGGGGCGATGAGCTTGAAGTAAGCATTACGGCACCGCCTGCTGATACCCAAGCTCAAATTGATGCCCTGCGCGCCCGGGTGGCGGCCATGGCCCGCCGAATGGACCAGGCTTCGTGATCCTGCTGCGGCCGCTGCGCATCTGGTGGTTGGCCCTGGCCCTTTTGCTGGGCCTGTGGTGGGACGCTCAGGCTTGGAGCTATTTGGGCGGTGTCACCCCTGGGCGGCAGCAGCGCCGTCAGCGCCGCCGGGCCCGCTGGCTCACTAAGGAGTTTCTCGGGCTGGGCTCGGCCTTCATCAAGCTGGGACAGCTGTTGTCGGCCCGTCCCGACGTGCTGCCCGCCGACCTTGTGGAGGAGTTGGCCACCCTGCAGGACCGGGTGCCCGCCTTCCCCTTTGCCGTGGTGCAGGACCTGCTGGAGCAGGAGTTGGGTGAGCGCTGCGCCGAGATCATTGACCTGGAGAGCGAGCCCCTCGGTTCGGCCAGCCTGGCGCAGGTGCACCGCGCCAGTCTGCGCAGCGGCCGTCAGGTCGTGCTCAAAGTGCAGCGCCCTGGCCTGGAGCGCACCTTCCGGCTCGACCTAGAGGTGATGCAACAAGTTGCGGCGGCGGTGCAGCGCCATCCCCGCTGGGGTCGCGGCCGCGACTGGATCGGCATCGCCCAGGAGTGCCGGCGAGTGTTGCTGCGGGAGCTTGATTTCCGGCTGGAGGCCGAGCACGCGGCCCGCTTCCGCCAGCAGTTTCTCGATGATCCCGGCATCCGCATTCCGGCCGTGGTTTGGGAATTGAGTACCCGCCGGGTGCTCTGCCTCGACTACGTGCCAGGCATCAAGATCACTGATCGCCAGGCTTTGCTGGCGGCCGGAATCGTGCCCGCCGCTGTGGCTGAAAAGGGCGCCGCCAGCTACCTGCAGCAACTGGTGCGCTTTGGTTTTTTCCACGCCGATCCCCACCCCGGCAACCTGGCCGTTGCTGCCGATGGAGCGCTTATCTACTACGACTTCGGCATGATGGGACAGCTCTCTAGTCGCCTGCGGGGCCGGCTGGGCAGCATGGTGCGGGCAGCAGCTGGCCGAGATGCCGCTGGCCTGGTGAAGGAGTTGCAGCAGGCTGGCGTGATTGCCCCCGGCGTCGATCTAGGTCCGGTGCGCCGCCTGGTGCGGGTGATGCTGGACGAAGCGCTGACCCCACCTTTCTCTGCCAACGTGCTGGAGCGGTTATCTGGCGACCTATATGACCTCGTTTACGGCCAGCCCTTCAGGTTGCCCCCGGAACTGATCTTTGTGATGCGTGCCCTCTCCACCTTCGAGGGGGTCGGCCGCAGCCTCGATAGCGGCTTTAGTTTGGTAGCGATTGCCCGCCCCTACTTACTTCCTCTGATGACTTCAAGCGGCGGCGGTGGTGCAAACGATCTGTTCAACGAAATCTCGCGCCAGGCGGCCGAGGTAGGCAGCCGCGCCCTCGGTATTCCCAAGCGCCTCGACGACAGCCTGGCCCGCATCGAGCAGGGTGATCTGCAGGTGCAGATTCGCGCCGGTGAAACCGATCGCCTGTTGCGGCGCCTGGCCCTGGCCCAGCAGGCTGCCGGTCAGTCGATGCTTCTAGCAGGTTTGGCCGTTGCAGCCGCCCTGCTAGCGGCCAGTGCCCGGCCAGTCCTGGTGATCATTCCCCTTGTGGCCAGCCTGCCCGTGGGGCTTAGCTGGCTCAAGCTTCAGGGCCGGCTCAAGCGCGATGGCCGGATTGATCAATTGCCGGGCGTTGGCTGAATCCCGGCTTAAGCCTTGCCGCGGGGCCCCCGGTCTTCGACGCCGGCGTAGATGGCCTGGCTGCCCAGCTCGTCTTCGATGCGCAGTAGCTGGTTGTACTTAGCGACCCGATCGGAGCGGCTGAGGGAGCCGGTCTTGATCTGGCCGGCGCGGGTGGCTACGGCGAGATCGGCGATGGTGGTGTCTTCGGTTTCGCCAGAGCGGTGGCTGATCACACTGGTGTAGCCGGCACGGCCCGCCAGATCGATTGCCTGCAGGGTTTCGGTGAGCGAACCGATTTGGTTCACCTTGATCAGGATCGAGTTGGCAACACCGAGGTCGATGCCCCGCTGTAGGCGGGCGGTGTTGGTCACAAATAGGTCGTCACCCACCAGCTGCACCGTTTTGCCGAGGCGCTCGGTGAGCAGTGCCCAGCCCTCCCAGTCATCTTCGGCGATGCCATCTTCGATCGAAACGATCGGGAAGCGGCTGGCTAGCTGGGCCAGCTGGTCCACCATCTCGGCGCTGCTGTAGCTGCCGCCGCCGAAGCTATAGCGGCCATCCTTGAAAAACTCAGTGCTGGCCACATCCAGGGCCAGGGAGATCTGGTCGCCGGGGCGATAGCCCGCCTTCTCGATCGCCTGCATCAGCAGCTCGCCAGCGGCGTCATTGCTGGCCAGGTCGGGAGCAAAGCCACCCTCATCGCCAACGGCGGTTGAGAGTCCCTGGCTGCTCAGTAACCCCTTGAGCGTGTGGAACACTTCGGCCCCCATGCGCAGGGCTTCGCGGAAGCTGCCGGCGCCGTGGGGCACCAACATGAATTCCTGGAAATCCATGTTGTTCGAGGCGTGGGCGCCTCCGTTGATCACGTTCATCAGAGGCACCGGCAGCAGGTTGGCCAGCGGGCCGCCCAGATAGCGGTAGAGGGGCAGGCCGACGCCGTTGGCGGCTGCCCGGGCGGTGGCCAGGCTCACGGCCAGCACGGCATTTGCACCAAGGCTGGATTTGTTGTCACTGCCGTCGAGTTCGGCCATGGCGCCATCCACGGCGCTCTGGTCGAGGGCGCTGAGGCCGCAAAGGGCCGGGGCGATGCGTTCTTCGATGTTGTTGACGGCCTTGGTGACCCCCTTGCCGAAGTAGCGGCTGCCGCCATCACGCAATTCATGGGCTTCGTGGGCGCCGGTGCTGGCACCGCTCGGCACAATTGCTCGCCCGCTGGCGCCGCCTTCCAGCAGCACCTCGGCCTCCACCGTGGGAGTGCCGCGGGAATCGAGAACTTCCCGTGCCACCACGGTGTCAATAACAAGGTCGAGGGAATCGATCACGTTGACGTGCCATTGGCGCTCTCTGTTGAGATCCTATGGGTCACCCCTACCGCCCCTTTTGTGCGGATGGGTACCGCTCTTGGAGTTGCTCGCCACAATGGAAGTCGTTGTGCCCGGGTTGATGCCTGGCCTGATCTGCTGATGCGCATGCTGCACACCATGCTCAGGGTTGGCGATCTGGAGCGCTCCCTCAGCTTTTATACGGAGGTGTTGGGGATGCGGATGCTGCGCCGTAAGGACTACCCCTCCGGCCGCTTCACCCTGGCCTTTGTGGGTTATGGCGAGGAGCAGGACAGCACCGTGCTGGAGCTAACCCATAACTGGGATATCAGTCACTACGACCTCGGTGGGGGCTATGGCCACATTGCCCTGGGAGTTGAGGACATCCAGTCGGTTTGCGATGCAATCAGGGCCAAGGGCGGCAAGGTTGTGCGCGAGCCAGGTCCGATGAAGCACGGCAACACGGTGATCGCCTTTGTGGAAGATCCTGATGGCTACAAGGTGGAACTGATCCAGCTCTCCTCCCGCGGCTGACCGCCAAGCCCATGCCCCCAAGCCTCACCAGCGAACCCGATCGCTTCAGCGAAGATGCCTGGGAACTGCTCTTAGCCTCCCAGGACACGGCCCGCCGCTGGCGCCATGGCGCCATGGATGTGGAGCACCTGCTGCAGACCCTGCTGCTGGATCGACGCTTCGCTCGCTGGCTGGATCCCTTGCCAATTGAGCCCGATCGCTTGCTCGACCGGCTCGAGAGCTTTTGCGCCGACCAGCCCGGCAGCGCCGGTGGTGAGCTGTATATCGGCGATGCCCTTGAGGATTTGCTCGAGGCTGGTGATCGTTGCCGGGCAGCCTGGGGGAACTCACTATTAGATGTATCCCACCTGCTGGTGGCCCTGGTGCGTGATCCGCGGATCGGGGCTTCTTTGCTGGTTGCTGAGGGTCTCAGCGAAGACCTACTGCAACGCCAGTTTCGGCCTGGTGCCCCCACCGGCGCAGCCTCACCGGTTCCCGCAGCCCCACCAGCTCCTGTAGCCCCACCGGCACCTGCTCCCCTGCAGGCTCCATCCCCCCCAGTCGACGCCTGGATCGACGCGGGCCCATCCCAGGCAGCGCCGGAGGCGGCCGCCCCACTGGAGCAGGAGCCTCCCGAGCCCAGCGCCTTGGAGCGATATGGCCGGGATCTCACCGCAGCGGCCCGGGCCGGCGAGCTCGATCCAGTGATCGGCCGCGACCTGGAGATGCGCCGCTTGATCCAGGTGCTCTCCCGCCGCAGCAAGAACAACCCGGTGCTGATCGGTGAGCCCGGCGTCGGTAAGACCGCCGTGGCCGAGCTGCTGGCCCAGCGGATCGTGGCCGGCGAGGTGCCTGATTCGCTGCAGGGCCTGCGGCTAGTGGCCCTGGATTTGGGTGCCTTGATAGCTGGCGCCAAGTTTCGCGGGCAGTTTGAGGAGCGCCTGCGGGCCGTGCTCAAGGAGGTGCGCGACGCCGATGCCGTGCCCGGGGCTGCCGGGGTGGTGTTGTTTATCGATGAGCTGCACACGGTGGTGAGCGGCGATCGCTCCAACGCAGACGCCGGCAGCGTGCTCAAGCCGGCCCTGGCCCAGGGCTACCTGCGCTGCATCGGCGCCACCACCCCGGAGGACTACCGCCGCAGTATCGAGAAGGACCCAGGTCTGGAGCGCCGCTTCCAGCAGGTGCTGATCAAGGAGCCCGGTCTCGATACCAGTGTGGAGATCCTGCGGGGTCTGAAGGAGCGCTACGAGCTTCACCACGGCGTGGCCATCACCGACCAGGCCCTGGTCGCGGCTACCCGACTGGCCGATCGCTACATCACCGATCGCTGCTTGCCCGATTCGGCCATTGATCTGGTTGATGAGGCCGCCGCCCAGCTGCGCATGGAAGTCACCTCCAAACCCCAGCTGGTGGAAGCAGCCGAGGCCGAGCTGCGCCGGGTGGAGCTGGCCCTGCTTTCGGCTGAGGCGGCGCCGCTGGAGGAGCGGCTGCAGTGGCAGGAGCAGCGCCGCCGCGCCACCGAGGCCCTGCAGGCACTGCAGCAGCGCTGGCAGGCTGAGCGGGAGCGGCTGGCGGAGCTGCGGGAGCTGCTGCTGCAGGACGAAGACCTGCGCCATGCCATCACCGATGCCGAGCGGGAGGGTGATTACGAGGAGGCGGCCCGGTTGCAGCACGACCAGCTCAATGGCTTGCAGCAGCGTCGCGAAACCCTTGAGGCCGAGTTGCAGGGAGAAACGATCCTGCGCGAACAGGTGGAGGAGGGCGATATCGCCGACGTGGTGGCCCGCTGGACCGGCATTCCAGTGCAGCGGCTGCTGGCTGGGGAACGCCAGAAATTGCTGGAGCTCGAGCAGCTCCTGGGCGAGCGGGTGGTTGGTCAGCCGGAGGCGGTGGCGGCGGTGGCTGCGGCGATCCGCCGCGCCCGTGCTGGCATGCAGTCGCCAACGCGGCCGGTGGGTTCCTTTCTGTTTCTAGGCCCTACCGGCGTTGGTAAAACCGAGCTGGCCAAGGCCCTGGCGGCGGCGCTGTTCGATGAGGATGACGCCCTGGTGCGGCTCGACATGAGCGAATTCATGGAGCGCAACGCCGTCGCCCGGCTGGTGGGGGCACCTCCTGGCTATGTGGGCTACGAGGAGGGCGGTCAGCTCACCGAAGCGGTGCGCCGCCGGCCCTATGCGGTGCTGTTGCTCGATGAGGTGGAAAAGGCCCACCCTGAGGTGTTCAACCTGCTGCTGCAGGTGCTCGACGACGGCCGCCTCACCGATTCCCAGGGCCGCACCGTGGATTTCCGCCACACGGTGGTGATCATGACCAGCAACCTGGCTAGCCGCGCCATCCTCGACAGTGCCCGGGCGGCACGAGAAGACGGCGCGGAGCCGGACCAGCAAACCTGGCTTGACCAGCAGGCCTGGCTCGATCAGCAAATAGACCAGGCGCTGGCAAGTCAGTTTCGGCCGGAATTCCTCAACCGCATCGATGAGGTGATCCGCTTCCGCCCCCTTGGCCCGGTGGACCTGCAGCGCATCGTGCGTCTGCAGCTGGCGGAGCTGGCCCGGCTGCTGGCCGAGCAGCACCTGGAGCTGGAGGTGCCGGAGCCGGTGGTGCAGGCCCTGGCTGAGCAGGGCTATGAGCCCGAATACGGCGCCCGGCCTCTGCGGCGGGTGCTGCGACGCCAGCTGGAAAACCCCCTGGCCACCGAGCTGCTGGCCGAGCGCTTCAGCGGCGCTCGGGGCGTGCGCGTTGAGCCGGGCAATCCCTTGACGTTTGTGCCCCTCGGGTAGGGTGTTCGTTTGCCGGTACGCGCGGACGCCCCCGTGCGCGAGCGCCAGTGGACCCAACCCCCCCAACTACCGACTCCCAAGAGGCAGATCCCAGCCCAGATCAGTCCATTTCGCCTGCCGCAGCATCGGCGGTGCCTGAGGGCTTTGCTGCCGCCACCTTGGCGGAACTACGCAAGGTCGTCTGGCCCAGTCGTCAGCAGCTGTTCAGTGAATCTGTGGCAGTGATCTTGATGGTGAGTCTTTCGGCGGCAGCGATCGCTGCGATAGATCGCTTTTATGGCTGGGGGGCCACCCAGGTGTTCCGTTGAGCCGATCCGAAGTTGATCCCCCGCCCGTTGATCCCGTTCCTTCCCTGATCCCTGTGTCTGAGCCCCTGACCGACAGCCCTATCGAAGCCACTGCGCCTGCGGCCGAAGCCACTGCGCCTGTGGCCGAAACCACTGCGCCTGCGGCTGAAGTGCTGGCGCCGGCTGCCGAAGTGCTGGAGGCGCCGGCCCCCGTTGAGAAGATGCAGGTGGCCCGCTGGTACGCCGTGCAAGTTGCTTCCAGCTGCGAGAAGAAGGTGAAAGCCACCCTGGAGCAGCGGGCTGTGACCCTTGGCGTCGACAACCGAATCCTCGAGATCGAGATCCCCCAGACCCCGGGGATGAAGCTGAAGAAGGATGGCTCCCGCCAGAGCACTGAGGAGAAGGTGTTTCCCGGCTACGTGCTGGTGCGAATGGTGCTCGATGAAGACACAATGATGGCGGTGCGCAGCACTCCCAACGTGATCAATTTCGTGGGAGCGGAGGAGCGGCGAGCCACCGCTAAGGCCCGTGGCCACATCAAGCCCCGTCCGCTCAGCCGCACGGAGGTGGATCGCATCTTCAAGCGGGCTGCCGAGAAGAAGGCTGTCGTCAAGGTGGATCTCACCGAAGGCGATCAGATCCTGGTCACGGCCGGTCCTTTCAAGGACTTCCAAGGCGAAGTGATCGAGGTTTCCGGCGAGCGCAACAAGCTCAAGGCGCTGCTCTCGATCTTCGGCCGGGAAACCCCGGTGGAGCTCGAGTTTTCCCAGATCAGCAAACAGAGCTAGGCCTCGGCCCCGCTCAGCGGCCGTCTCCCTGCGGAGGACGGCCGTTCCAGTTCACATCCCCGGCGATGGGGGTGATCCGCAGATTCGCCCCGTAGCCTTAGACGATGGCCAAGAAAGTCGTTGCCGTTATCAAGCTGGCCCTTCAGGCTGGCAAAGCCAACCCCGCGCCGCCGGTGGGCCCTGCCCTCGGTCAGCACGGCGTCAACATCATGGCGTTCTGCAAGGAGTACAACGCTCGGACGCAGGAGAAGGCTGGATATGTGATTCCGGTTGAAATTTCGGTCTTTGAAGACCGCAGCTTCACCTTCATCACCAAAACCCCTCCCGCCTCCGTGCTGATCTCCAAGGCAGCCGGTATCGAGAAGGGTGCTCCCACCTCTGCCAAGGGTTCGGTGGGTGCCATCAGCCGCGCCCAGCTCGAGGAGATCGCCAAGACCAAGCTGCCCGACCTCAACTGCACCAGCGTTGAATCGGCCATGCGCATCATCGAAGGCACCGCCCGCAACATGGGCGTCGCCGTTAACGATTAATTCCATCCCTCTATCCGGGGGAGATCCAGGCAGCCTTGACCGGTTCATCTGCTCAACAGCCACGCCCTGAATCGCCCGTACCCCATCCCCACCATGCCGAAAATCTCTAAGCGCTTCTCTGCGCTCAGCGCCAAGGTCGAAGACCGTAGCTATGGACCCCTCGAGGCCATAGAGCTGGTTCAGACCAACGCCAACGCCAAATTCGACGAGACCCTGGAGGCCCACGTGCGCCTCGGGATCGATCCCAAATACACCGACCAGCAGCTGCGCACCACCGTTGCCCTGCCCCATGGCACCGGCCAGTCGATTCGCATCGCGGTGATCGCCCGCGGTGAAGCTGTGGCCGCCGCCAAGGCTGCCGGTGCCGACCTCGCCGGTGACGACGACCTGGTGGATCAGATCGCTAAGGGCGAGATGAACTTCGACCTGCTGATTGCCACCCCGGACATGATGCCCAAGGTGGCCAAGCTGGGCCGGGTGCTCGGCCCCCGCGGCTTGATGCCGAATCCCAAGGCCGGCACCGTCACCACCGATCTGGCGGGCGCCATCAACGAGTTCAAGGCCGGCAAGCTCGAGTTCCGCGCCGACCGCACCGGCATCGTGCACGTGCGCTTTGGCAAGGCCAGCTTCACTGCGGCCAACTTGCTCGACAACCTCAAGGCCCTGCAGGAAACCATCGATCGCAACAAGCCCAGCGGTGCCAAAGGCCGCTACTGGAGGAGCCTCTATGTGACCTCCACCATGGGCCCTTCGGTGGAAGTCGACTTCTCCGCCCTGCAGGACATCAAGCAGGACGCGTAAGTTTCCGCTCCAGCTGCTTGAACAGCAGTGAGGCCGTGGTGGTCATCACTAGATACACCAAGGCCACCGCTAGGTAAACCTCAAACGCCCGGTAGCTGGTGGCCACCACCAGCTGCCCTTGGCGGAAAAGTTCGTCGAAGCCGATGACCGCGGCCAGGCTGGTGTCCTTAATCAGCGTGATGAACTCATTGGCTAAGGAGGGCAGCACCCGCTGCAGGGCCTGGGGCAAGATCACTAACTGCAAAGCCGTGAGGGGTCGCAGCCCGAGGACCCTGGCTGCTTCCCATTGGCCGCGGTCAATGGAAAGAATGCCTGCTCGCAAGGTTTCCGCCAGGTAGGCCGCGCCATTGAGCCCTAAGGCGAGTACGGCTGCGGCGAAGCGATCCAATTGCAGCTCTATTCCCAGTTGCCGGGCTAGGGCAGGCACGCCGAAGTAGATCACGAACAGCTGCACCAAAATTGGGGTGCCGCGAAAGAAGTCGACGTAGATCCTGCAGCTGCGCTGCATCACTGTGTTTTTACCCAGCAGCCCGGCAGTTACCAGGCCGGCTCCGATCAGTCCCAAGCAAAAGGAGCAGAGGGTCAGCGCCAGGGTCACGCCAGCCCCGCGGATCAAATTGCGCAGCAACTGCACTGCGTCAAGCCCGGCGCTATTGCTGCGGCTATCGAGAGCAGGGGCTCGCTGGGGCAGGGGTGGCGGGCTCTGCCCAAACCAGCGCTCATAGATACGGGCGTAGCTGCCATCGGCCAGTACCTGGCCCAGGCCCTTATTTACTGATTCGCGCAGGCCAGAGCCCTTGGGGAAGGCGATGCCGTAGAAGTCGCTAGTGAGGGGCTTGCCGGCGATCTCGATGCCATCGAGGCCAGCGGTTTCGATCGCGTAGAGGGTGGCAGGCAGGTCATTTACATATGCCTCCACATGGCCGTTCAGTAGCTCCTGCAGGGCCAGAGGACCTGAGTCAAAGGTGCTGAGCTTGGCTCCGGGCACGGCGGCCATGGCCTTTGCTCCGGTGGAGCCGATCTGAACGGCGATCGTGCGCCCTTCTAGATCCTTGAGGTTGGCGATGCCCCGGGTGCCTCGCCGCACAACTATGCCCAAGCCAGCAGCAAAATAAGGACGCGAAAAGTCGACGGTCTCAGCCCGTTCGGCGGTGATCGTCATGGCGCTGATCGCCAAGTCGAGATTGCCCGCCTGCAGGGCAGGTATCAGGCCATCGAAGGGCAGAGCCGTGAGCTTGAGGCGATGTCCAGTGCGCTTGGCGATCGCTTCGATCAGCTCGATGTCGAAGCCACGCAGCTCGCCGCTGCCCCCATCTGTCATGCCGAAGGGGGCGTAGGTGGGATCGGTGCCCACTGTCCAGGCGGGGGCCGCTTTGGCTGGAATCGCCAGGCCGACCACCAGGGCCATGATCAAGCTGAGCAGCAGCATGACGCTGCGGCGGCGAGAGGCAGGCATGGCTGAGGTCAGGTATGGGCAGTGTGTAGTGTGCTCTCCTGGCTTTGTCCAGAAGGGCACGCGCCCTACCCCAGACAGCAGGTGGATCTAGGTCCATAAGTCCTGCCGAGGTGATCGCGACAGGTTTGGCACCAGGAAGGATTCGTCCGGAAGGGTTGTGGAACGTGCAGCGGCCTCGAGTTGATCTTCCCTTTGGGGAAAATCAGCGTCCCGGGCCGCGTTCCCGGCTTGTTCCCCTGATCCGTTCCTTTCCTATGGGCCGCACGCTGGAGAGCAAGCAACAGATCGTCGATGAGCTCAAGGGGCTCCTCGGCGAGGCCGAAATGGCGCTCGTCCTTGATTTCAAGGGCCTGTCCATCAAGGAGATGTCTGATCTGCGGACCCGTCTGCAGGCCAGCAAGGGGGTGTGCAAGGTGACCAAAAACACCTTGATGCGCCGCGCCATTGATGGAAATACCGCCTGGTCGAATCTCGATTCTCTGCTCACCGGCACCAACGCTTTCGTCCTGGTTAAGGGCGATGTGGGTGGTGCGGTGAAGGCCGTGCAGTCCTTCCAGAAGGACACGAAGAAGTCTGAGGTGAAGGGTGGCCTTTTCGAAGGCAAACTCCTCTCCGAAAACGACATCAAGGCCATCGGAGATCTGCCCTCCAAGGAGGTGCTCATGGCCCAGATCGCAGGTGCGATCAATGCCGTGGCTACCAAGTTGGCCGTGGGTATCAACGAGGTTCCGTCCGGTCTTGCCCGGGCGCTCAAACAGCACGCCGAAGGCGACAGCTGAGCTCCCCCGATCCGACTGTTCACAAACAGATCTGTTGCTGATTCTCAACCATGTCCGCTACAACCGACCAAATTCTCGAGTCACTCAAGACTCTTTCCCTGCTTGAAGCTTCCGAGCTCGTTAAGCAGATCGAAGAGGCTTTCGGTGTGTCTGCCGCTGCTTCCGCCGGTGTGATGATGGCCGCAGCCCCCGCTGCTGCTGCTGAAGCCGTCGAGGAACAGACCGAATTCGACGTCATGCTCGACAGCTTTGACGCCGCTGCCAAGATCAAGGTTCTTAAGGCCGTCCGCGAAGTCACCGGCCTCGGCCTGGGCGAAGCCAAGGCCCTGGTGGAAAGCGCTCCCTGCGCCATCAAGGAAGGCATCGCCAAAGGCGAAGCCGAAACCATCAAAAAGGCTGTGGAAGAGGTTGGCGGCAAGGTGTCGATCAAGTGATCGCTTGGGCCCTTCGGGGCTCTATCACCTTCCTGTCAACGTCATTCGTTGCTACCAGACCGGCCCCTTCCAGGGCCGGTTTTTTAATGGGGAGTAACCAATAAAAAAGCCCCGCCGAAGGCAGGGCTCTGAGTTGGAACGATTCTGGGAGTCTGTCCTCGTTTCGACCCCGGAAGAGCGTTCCCACTCCTCACACCCCAGAAACTTAATGGCAGGCTTTGGCGTCAGCTAGGTGGACTGGGACTCTCCGGCAACTGGCACCCTCCGGCAACTGGCCTCCTGGCCTCACTCGCTAAAGGGGACCACGGGTAATCGGATTGGTCCCTGACCCATCCCCTGGGCGAGCAGGCTGGGAGGGGCAACCGGCGGTTGCAGGGTGGTGATCGCGCCCCGAGTCCTGGGGACTGGTTGCGCGTTACCGCTTGCTGTGGCAAGCAGCTGGGGCAGGGGTGCAGCGTTGGCGAAGTACAAGTGGCTGAGGGTCTGCTCACCAAAGGTGCGGCGTTGCAGGTCCCAGCCGGGTTCGAGTTTCAGGGCCACGAACCCATCCCGATCCCGCAGGGGCACCTGGGCGCGTGCAACCACCAGGGTGGTGGAGTCGCTGGGGGTGCTGGCCTGCAGTTGCAGTTCGTTGCCGCTCTGGCGCAGCTGCAGCCGGTAGCGATTGGCCAGATCCTGGTCGCCGACGCGCAGGGAGTAGCCGTTGCTGTCGAGGTAGCGGCTGCAGATGCCGGTGAAGTTGAAGCGGTTGAGGGCGGGATCGATCAGACCGTCGGGTCGCTCTTCCCAGCAGCGGGGTTGGGGCCTGATCTGCTCAAGCACCAGCAGGTTCCAGTCGCTGCGTCCCAGGGGCCTGGCCAGCACAGCGAAGTTGCTGGCATCGAGGGGCCGGCTATTGAACAGATTAGAGGCCTCTGCCCAGGGGGTTAGGGCGGCCAGGGCGGCTCCTGCCAGCACGGCCCTTCGCCAGGGACGGTAGGTTCGTCTGGCTGTTGAATCCATGGGCAGGCCCGGTTTGAATGGGTCCATGGCGGGGCACAGCAAGCAGGCAAATGTGTTCTTAGCGAATTTTCGAGGGTTGTCTAGTGGCGGCTAAGCCGGTGAAAGTGGTGGCTGCGGCCTGTGATGGTGCCTGCAGTGGCAACCCAGGTCCGGGCGGTTGGGGCGCCTTGCTGCGCTTCGAGGATGGCTCGGTGCACGAGATGGGCGGCGCCGACCGCGCTACCACCAACAACCGCATGGAGCTCACCGCAGCCCTGGCCTTGCTGGAGGCCATCAAGGAGCTGCCCCGCCCTGCCCAGCTCAGCATCCGCACCGACAGCCGCTATCTGATCGACGGTTTCAGCAAGTGGATCCAGGGCTGGAAGCGCAAGGGCTGGCGTACGGCCTCCGGCGGGGCTGTGCTCAATCGGGATCTATGGGAGCAGCTGGACCAGGCCCGGCTTGAGGGGGTGTCGCTGGTGCATGTCAAGGGTCACAGCGGTGACCCAGACAACGACCGCTGTGATGCGATTGCTGTGGCCTTTTCCAAGGGGCAGATGCCGGCCATGGCCGCTGGCGAGGTGATCGCCACCGCCCGGATCGAAGCCGATGTTCCCTCCGTTGTGCCCGCCTCCGTACCCAGCCCAGAGATTGCCGACCCGGCGCCGGCGCTCCTGCAGCAGCTGCTCAGCCGCTGTGAGCTGGCCGATCGCTTCGCTGTCCAGGGCTATGGCCTCAGCCTGGTGGAGCTTGCCCAGCTGGTGGAGCAGCCCCTGCAGCAGCTGGAGCGCCGCAGTGGGCCCTGGCGTTGGCGCGACTGGCAGGTGCTGCCCTTGGAAGGAGGGCGCTGGCGTTTGCAACGGGACGAGGGAGGATTGGGCGCGCGGGAGTAGGCGGCGGCTGATGGTGGATTCAGGCTCATCGAGCAGGTTTGGTAGCAGCACCGAGGCCTTGTACGGGCGGCTTGTGGGACCGCTGCTTAGCCGGGATGACGGCGCCGACGCCGAGCAGCTCAGCCAGCTCACCCTCACGGCCCTGGCTCAGGCCTCTTTGCGGCGCCATTGGCCCTTGGTGAGTGGCGCCTTGGCGGGCCTGGCCGCCGAGTTGCAACGCCCCGATCCACGGTTGGAGCAAACCCTGTTTGGCTGCCGCTTCGCTAACCCGGTGGGCTTGGCGGCCGGATTTGACAAAAACGGTGTGGCAGCAGGGATCTGGCATCTATTTGGTTTTGGCTTTGCCGAGTTGGGCACGGTTACCTGGCATGGCCAGCCGGGCAATCCCAAGCCGCGGCTGTTCCGGCTGGCGGCCGAGCGGGCGGCGCTCAACCGCATGGGGTTCAACAACGGCGGCGCCCAGGTGTTACGCCGCACCCTGGAGCGCCAGCAGCTGCCGGCCCCGGGCCAGCGCCCAGCCGTGCTGGGTATCAACCTGGGTAAATCCAAGATCACCTCCCTGGAGCTGGCCCCGGACGACTACGCCTCCTCCCTGGAGCTACTCGCTTCCCTGGCCGATTACGCCGTGATCAATGTGAGCTCTCCCAATACTCCGGGCTTGCGGGAGCTGCAGGAGGAAACCCTGCTGCGGCGTCTGGTGGAGCGGCTGCGGCGGCTGCCGGCCTGCCCGCCGCTGCTGGTGAAGATCGCGCCGGATCTGGAAGACGATGCCATTGATGCGATCGCCCGCATGGCCTACGAGGAGGGCCTGGCCGGCGTGATCGCCGTGAACACCAGCCTGCACCGCCTTGGTCTGGAGCAGCGGCGCCTGGTGCAGACGGGCCGCACCCTGGCCGAGGAGGCCGGCGGCCTCAGCGGAGCGCCGCTACGGGGCCGGGCCCTCGAGGTGCTGCGCCGGCTGCGGGCCACGGCGGGCCCCGCCCTACCCCTGATTGGCGTAGGCGGGATTGATTCGGCACAGACAGCCTGGGAGCGAATCAGCGCAGGCGCCTCGCTCGTGCAGCTCTATACCGGCTGGATCTACGGCGGGCCGGTCTTGGTGCCCCAAATTCTTGAAGGCTTGGCGTCCCAGCTGGATCGACATGGCCTGAGTCATATCGGCGAAGCCGTGGGTTCAGGTCTGGTCTGGCGTTGAAAGTTCGGTAAGTTTTCCTGAAAAAGGACCCACATCTTGGTACTGGCGGGACTCCAAAACACCTGGCGCCCCCTCCGTGCCCAGCTCTTTCCAAAGCTGGTGATGATTGATCTATCTGAGCAGTTGGTGATTGCTCAGACGGTGAAGCGTGGTAAGCCTCTGGAGCCGATTTGGACCGCGCCGATTCCGGCGCTGACCTGCCGCGATGGGGTGCCGCAACTCAAGGATGCGGTCGGGGATTTTCTGGGCGACCTGCTGCTGGAGTACGGGGTGATGGATGCCCAGCTGGTGGTGTCCCTGCCCTGGCAGTCGTCCCATTGGCGGGTGGTGGATTGGCAGGCCGGCCAAGAGCCGGGAGACTCCGTCGACGACCTGCGCGCGCTGAATCCTGATCTGGGCTGGCCCTTTTCACTGGAGCAGGCCTATCTGGATGTGCAGCCTCTGCCGGGCCTTTCCAATAGCTCGTTGGTGATTGCAGCGGAACGCTCGGTGGTGGATGCCTGGGTGGAGGTGTTTGCGATTGCTGGCTGCACCCTGCAGCACTTGCTGCCCTCGCAGTTGTGCATTATGTGGGGCATTCGCGACGAGCTGGCGGCCACCCCCGCAGGCACCCTGGTGCTGTTGCAGCCGCTAGATCAGCAAACCAATCTGATTGTGTGGAACCAGGGAGTGCCCGAGTTTGAGCGGATGCTGCCTGGGCCGATGGTTGATTTGATTCCGGCCTTGAAACAGAGCCTGGATTTCTATCGAAACCTGCAGGCTCCCCAGGCGCCGGTGAGGTTGCTGCTCGCTGCACCACTGGAGGATCGGGTGTCATTGGAGCAGGCGCTTGGGTTGGAGGCCGAGCTGGTCGATCGAGATGGCTTTGGTTCTCTCTGCTTGCAGGGCCTGGCCACCTTGGAGCTGGTCCAGTGAAGTCGAGGCCGATCACCACCCAGTTCGACCTCCTGCGTGAAAAACGTCAGGAATTGAACCTGCCGGATCCCGTCCAGGTTGCCGCACTGGGGCGTCAGCGGCTGGTGCAGGGCCTGGCGATCGGCACCGCGCTGATCGGGATCTCGTTGGGGGCGGTTGTGCTTGTGGTGCTGCGTTCCCTGATGGTGAGCGCTGAGGTGGATCGTCTCGGCGTGGTGGAGGCGGAGGTCCAGTTGTTTGAAACCCAGCTCATGTCTGCGCGGGGCAAGCTCAAGGGGGTGGAGAAAGCCAATGCGGATTTGGTCAAGGGGCTGATTGCAGTTCGCTCCGGATCGGCGCTGATGCGTGATCTGCAGCTGCGGGTGCCGGAAGGTGTTCAACTCACCGCTGCGACGGAAGAGGGGAATGGCTATCGGCTCAAGGGGGTGTCTCGGGATCCCCAGGCCTTTGCCCGTATCAATGCTTTTCAGCTGCAGTTGAAGCGATCCCCTTTGGTTGATCCCAATGCCGTCACTTTGGTCAAAGCGTCTCGGGGTGTTGCTGAGGCCAATGCGTCCGGATCCGGACCGGTCAGTTTTGAGCTTCTGGTTAACTTTCGTCCACCGATCAGTCCTCTAGCAGAGAAACAGATTCTCACCCAGCTTGGAGCGGAGGGCTTGGTACGCCGTCTGAATCTGCTGCAACAGGAGGGCTTGCTCTGATGACCAATCTTCAGGATGGGGCTGATCGCCATGCCGCCCGATTGCAGCAGCAGTTGCTATTGGCGGTGCCGATTGGCGTGGGGGCGGTGCTGGCGGTTTTGATGCTGGGTGTCGGGGTGGTTCCCCAGTGGCTGAAGTTGCAGGCAAATAGTGAACGGCTGGCTCAGCTTGAGGAGATCAAGGCCCGCATCCCCCTGCTGCGGTCCCAAATCGCCAAAGCTGCGGAAACCCGGAGCACGGCGGAGCGCAAGCAGCGCCAGGTATTGCAGCTGATCGAAAGCAGTGGCGAGTTGGTTACATTTCTGGCCCAGCTGGATCGTGAGGCGAGCCGCCAGGGGGTTCAGCTGCATTTGTATGAGCCGGTGGCGGTACTGCCGCCGCCATCTGGGGGTGCGAAGAAGAAGGCCCTGCAGGGTGATCAGCCGGCGCCAGCGTCCCAGTCACCCCTTGAGGCGGCCGGTCTGAAAGCCCAGAAGGTTTTGCTAACGGCCCGGGGGGCCTATCCCGACCTGTTGGCGTTCTTACGTGCCACTGAAAAGCTGACTGTTTTGGTGTCCCTGAGCAACTTGTCTCTGGCTGTTGTGGAGCCACCTAAGGCAGCTACTCAGCCGGCGATCTCTCCAGCAGCAGCAAAAACCGAGGTGAAACTGGTTTTGACTTACTACTATTCAGGCGATACTTAGGCGTCCTCGTCTGTGGCGTCTAGGGGCTAATTGCTAGATCGCTGACCTCCTTGGCTGCCCTGGCTTTTTAGAAATTGTTTCGGTAAGATCTTTGCAAATTTGTATTTTGAACATTGGGCAGCGAATTTGGGCGCCGTCTTGTTATGGCGGCTGCGGCAGTAGTACTTCCGAATTTTGTCCTTTTTGACGTAGCTGGCCAGGCTGGCCCTCGCCAATCCGCCGCAGGTGCTCCAACGTCTGCCACCGGTCAAGACTCCTCCTTTCGTGGCCCCACTGGTGTAGCGGCGGGGCCGATCCAGCTGCAGGTGCGTCGCCTGGGCAATGCAGTTGAGCTGGTGTTGCTGGGGGTTGGCGCCGGTCCCCAGTTGCAGCAGTCGATGCAGAGCAATGGCTGGCAGGGTCAGCTACTTACAGCTAGTCCTACCGGCCTGCGGTCCGGCTCGCAGCGCATTTCGTTGCCGGAATTGGGAATTCGGTCGGTAAGCCTGGACGGATCGGGCAGTAGCTACAGCCTGTCAGTTACCCCAATGCCTGGGGTCCCATTGGCTCGACCCGTAGTCAGTGCGGATGGACTGAACTTGATCCTTGCTTTTCCCACGGCACCTCAAGCCTCCATACAGACCAATCGCCTTGATCTGAGTCAGCCGGGCGCGGTGCCGCTACCTACCTATGCGCCCCCGTTGCAGGCCAGAGCAGTAGCTCCGCCGCTGGGCGATATGGCTGTGGGCACCATGACCCTGAGGAATCCTGGCTACGTCAATGTGAGCGGTCCCCCGGTCACCATGACGCTTAAGAACGCGCCAGCTAAGGATGCCTTGATGGCATTAGCTCAGATTGGCGGGTACGGATTTGTTTTTGTTGAAGATGCAGCAGTTTTGGGTTCTCAACAGGCGGGCACACCTTCGAACGCAGGAACACGCACTGTATCGATCTCTTTTCGAGGGGAGAGCTACTCAAGAGCGCTTAACTCAACGTTGCTGGCAGCTGGCTTTCAGGGAAAAACAGAAGGTAACATGATTTTTGCTGGGCCCAATGCTCTGAATAAGAGTTTTGGCGCTCAATTGTCTAAAGTTTATAGGCTAAATCAGGTTGGCCCCAATGCGGCCGCTGATTATCTTGCCAATCTTGGCGCATCTGTAACCAAGACTAATACGATTGCCACTTCTGTTACTCACGGGGTTTCTCAGGGAGAGGCTGTTTCTTCTGGGGCAAATTCCCAGACAACCCAGTCACAAACTCAGACCACCGTAGAGGCATATGGAGCATCGACAGGGCCGCTGCTTGGCCTTAGGGCTACCACTGATACGCGTCTTGGAACGATAACTCTTGTTGGAGATCCGGGTATCGTTTTGGTTGCCGAAGGATACTTGCGGCAGCTTGATCTTCGGCAGCGGCAAGTTGCATTATCGGTGAAGATTTTAGATGTAAATCTCGACAATGATGCAACAATGGCAAATAGTTTTGCAATTCGGTGGGGCAATAACTTTATTGTCAATGATAGCGGCAAGCTTTTGGGAGCCTTTGGCAATAATCTGCCGCCCACCTATAGTTCTTTGACTGGATTTAGTGGAGTCAATTTAAATCCAGGCTTGAATTACCCCAAGGATCAATTCTATGATTTTCTTCGGGCCCAAATCATTTCCCAAAGTACAAAGCTTATTGCCAGCCCCACGTTGATTTTACAGGAAAATCCTGCTGAGCTTCGGATTGAGGGGGGTGGATCTGGCTCATCACGGCCTGGGTCTCTTGACGAATACAATATTGACTCCCCGATTGGCCGCCGCCGCGCCAATGAAGGAGTGGTCAGAGTTGGAACAAATGTAATTACTCAGTATCAAGTAAATAACTCAGCCAACTCCGCTGGGGCTAGCAATATTCTTACTTGTCAGCCGACGCTTTCGACTGCCGGCCTAGTGCTTGGAGCCCGTATTGAGAAAATTGATGACAATGGATTTGTTACATTTGCCTTGTCTCCAAGTATTTCTGCCGTCACGGACAGGGAGCCTGTGCCTGGCTGCGGAAATATTGATATTCTGAGTGTTCGTCGCTTGGATACGGGCGCTTTACGCGTGCGTGACGGGCAAACTTTAATCCTGACCGGCGTAATTTCCGAATTCGATCGTGCTGAAGTGAGTAAGTGGCCGATCTTGGGTGATATCCCTCTCGTTGGTTCGCTTTTCCGTTCCAGCGGGACTCGTCGCGAGAAACGCGAATTAGTAATTATGGTATCGCCTAAAATTGTAAATGATGTTGAGGGAGGTGTTTTCGGTTATGGCTACCAGCCCTCATCTTCTCAAGCGCAGACTTTCATGGGTGCTGCGGGCTATTGAGTCCAAGAGTTAGCAAGCAATGCCGCTACATGCTCCCGCTGCACCAGTCTCTCTCGGCCGTTTGAAGCTTCAGCCCAGTGGTGGCTAAAACGGGGTGTTGCTGGACGATCTCGCCAGAGTTAAGATCTGTGATGTAGCTCAGGAGCTTTGCTCGAGCCCTTTGTTCAGATCAGAAACCCATCGGTAGAAAGGCTTTGGCAGCAATCGGCACCAGGAATTGAAGTGTGCTCAACGCGCCACTAAGAGCTTTGCTACCTGCGCCATTTCCTTTTGCACTGTCTTTTGCGCTGTCTTTTTCGCTAGAGGCCACTACCCTCTGGGCAGCCTGCTTCAACTGAGCCGCCTGTTCTTGTTCGCCTCCTTGGGCATAAAGGTTAGAGGCGTAGTTGAAATCGCTGGCGGCGAGCTCAGTTTTGCCCTGTTCGCTACGACAGATTCCCCTGGCTACCCAGCTGATCGCGGCTGAAGGTTCCTTCCTAATCGCAGCACTAAAGAATTGTTCGGCTTCGGGATAGCGGCCCTGCTGCGCCGCTTCCGCTCCAGCGTTGTGTAATTCGCCATAGCTCAGTTGTACGGATTCGATGCCTGTGGCCTGCTGCCAGTGGCTGCGGGATAGGGCACCGGGATCAAGCAATGCTCCGCTGAGGTCCGCCTGGCGAAGGTCGGTGCCTTCCAGTTGGGCACCGCGTAGATCGGCACCGCGCAGGGAGGCTCCCATCAAGCTTGTGAAGCTCAGATTGGCACCGCTGAGCTGGGCACCATCCAGGCGAGCCTGGCCCAGATTGGCCCGCTGCAGCTGGGCTTGGCGCAGATCGGCATCGCGCAGATCCGCGTGCACTAGATCGGCATCCTGCAGCTTGCAGCCGCGGCAGCTGCGGGTATCTAGCAGTTTCAATAAGTGGAGGGAATCCGCTTTGACGGCCGCCGGCGAAATCCAGGTAACAGCAGCTAAAAAGCTGGCGGCGGTGCTCAGTAGGCTGCCTCTACTTGGCAATGCAGGACGCGAGATGCGGCTTGGCATGGCACTCGTTTCCTTTCCTACGCCTTATAGCTCAGGGGTTTCGCGCACTCTCCAGGCAATTAAGTTTCGGCCATGCCGATGCCACTTTCTGAGCGCCATGGCGGCAACCTGGCCGCTAACGCCGCTCGCCTGGGTTGCCGGCCTTCCCAGCTGCTGGACGCCAGCGCTTCGCTGGTGCCCTTCGGGCCGCCCTGGGTCGTGCGCGGCCCGCTGTTGTGGGCTGCTCTCGGCGCTGGCTATGGGGAGTCGCTTCGGGCCTATCCAGATCGCCATTACGCCGGGCTGCGAGCGGGGCTGGGCCGCCTGCATGGGCTCGAGCCCGATTCGCTGCTACCGGGGAACGGGGCTGCGGAATTGTTCACTTGGGCAGCACGCGACGCAACGGCCACCGGGTTGAGCGTGCTGCCCGTGCCGGGCTTTGCTGATTACCCTCGGGCTCTCGCCTGCTGGGATGGCGCCTGGCGGACCCAAGCGCTGCCGTTGCAGGCCGGCTCTGTTGCGCAGCTGTTTCCTTCCCCGCCAGCTGGCGAGGTGCTTTGGATCACCAATCCCCACAACCCCACCGGTGCGCTCTGGAGTCGGGCGTCTCTGGAGCCCCTGCTGCAGCGCTTTGCCCTGGTGATCGCCGATGAGGCCTTCCTGCCGCTGGTTCCGGGCGGCGAGGTCCAGAGTTTGATCCCGCTGGTGCAGGCTCACCCCAACCTGGTGGTGATCCGCAGCCTCACCAAGCTTTACGGCATTGCGGGACTGCGTCTTGGTTATGCCCTTGGCCACCCCGAGCGCTTGGCCCGCTGGGCCGCTTGGCGCGATCCCTGGCCAGTCAATGGCCTGGCCGCGGCTGTGGGTGAGCGGCTGTTGCATGATCCGGTGGCCTACCGGCGCTGGTGCAGTAGGGCGCAGCGCTGGACCGCCCGTGAGGGTGCCTGGCTGCAGTCTCAGTTGGCCCAGCTGCCCGGCATTACGCCGCTGCCTTCAGCCGCAAACTTCCTGCTGATCCGCGCTGAGCACTCGTTAGTGCCGTTGCGCCAAGCCCTAGAGCAGCGCCACCACATCCTGTTGCGCGATTGCCGATCTTTCGAGGGGCTGGGGGAAAACTGGCTGCGGATTGGCTACCAGAGCCACCGCAACAACTGCCGGATCCTGCGGGCCTTGCGACAGGAATTGGGACGCTTTAGTAGTGATAGCGGCCTTGCAGAAATTCGACCCGGCTGTTCTGAACCAAATACACGCAGCGATGTTCCTGGGTGATCCGCCGCGACCAAACGCCCTGCCCCAAGTATTTGAGCGGTTCTGGTTTGCCGATGCCCTCAAAAGGATCTTTCAAGATGGCTTGCATCAGCTCAATCAGGCGCTTAGCGGTGCGTGGCTCGTGGCGAACCCAATGCTGCAAGTCATCTAGAAACTCCGGGTGAACCACCGCCTGCCAGGAGGGGCCCATCAGCCTTCAAGGCTGCTGGCAAGGTCCGTCAGGTTGATCGGGGCCAGGCTCTGCTCGCGAGCTCTGCTTAGGGCTGAAAGAAGACGCTCCGCATTCGCCGGTGAGCGCAGCAGATGGGCTGTTTCCAGTAGGCCGGCCAGCTCATCAGCAGCCACTAGGGCCACATCGCCGCCCTTGCGCCGCCGCACCATCACGACCTCTCGGTCTTGTACGGCACGGTCCATCAGGCCCTTCAAGCCTTCCCTGGCTTGGCTGTAAGTAGTCTCAATTGCCACTGATTGTCCAGCTTTGTTGGACAACTTTAGGGTTTTCTCAGCATCGCCGCCACTCGCTGATCGGCATCGCGCACCGCTAGCTCGCCCATGGCTGCAGCCATGCCGCTCAGGGGATCGCAAGCAGCCGCTGCCTTCCGAAGGCGTGGGCCCAGCAGCCGCCAGAGGCTGCGCTCGAGGGCCGGCTCGCTGGGGCCGTGCTGCCACACGATCACGGCCGCCCCAAGTTCGGCAGCCGCGGCGGCGTTGACGTCTTGATGGTGGTCAGCCGCGGCTGGGTAGGGCACCAGCACCGCCGGGGTGCCGCAGACGGCCAGCTCGCTGAGGGCGCCGGCACCGCTGCGGCTGATCGCCAGGGCGGCATGCTGCAGCAGGCCTGGGATCTCGTCGCTGAAGGGGAGCTCCACCACCCCTTCAGGCAGGGTCTGGCCTGCTTCTGGGTCGTTGCTGCCGGTGAGATGCACCACCCGCACGCCAGCGGCCGTGAGCTTGGGCAGCAGGGGGCGAACCATTTGGTTGAGACCCACAGCTCCCTGGCTACCTCCCATTACAAGCAGCAAGGGCCCGGAGCCGTGGGGCACCCAGGCAGGCAGGGGGGCGGGCTCCAGAAAGGCTTGCCGCACCGGCGTTCCCGTGACCAAGGGCCGGCTGCGGGGCAGACGGGCAGCAGCCTGGGGCAGTCCTACCGCCACCTGGCTGCAGAGCCGGCCCAGCAGGCGTGTCACCTTGCCGGGCACAGCGTTGCTTTCGTGCAGCACAACCGGCACACCGCACCAGCGGGCCGCCAGGATTGCCGGCGCCGCGATGTAACCGCCGCTGGTGAACACCGCTTCGATGCGTTCGCGCTTGATCAGCCGCCGCACCGACCGAATGGCCTGCAGCAGTTGCACCAGGTTGAGCAGCTTGCGTAGGCCTCGCCCCTGCAGCCCGCCGGCCCGCACCGTGTGCAGCGGATAGCGGCTCGGCACCAGCTGGCGTTCAAGCCGGTCTGGCACCCCCAGCCATTGGACGCTCCAATCGGCCGGCATGGCATCGGCGACAGCCAGGGCAGGAAACAGGTGGCCGCCGGTGCCGCTGGCAGCGATCAGGAGCCTGGGCATGGGTGCTGGGGCTGAAGCGTGCCTAACTTAAAAGCGGTTTCCGCCGCCCTATGCCGCGTCTCCAGCTGCCCGCCCGATTTCTGCCTCGATTTTTGTGCGGTGGTCGCCTCGCCCCGATCCTGGGGCTGGCCAGCCTGATGGCCTTGCTAGGCAGCGCGCTGCCTGCGCTCGCCGCCACCGGCCCCAGTGCGGCGCAGTTGCAGGCCCTGGAAACGGCCCTTAACGGCAACGGCGAACTCAGTGGCGTCCTGGAGAACGGTCCCGGGCTCGACGTCACTTTGGTGGAACTGCGCCGGCGCAGCCTGCTGCGGCAGTTTCCCGATGCCCGCTGGCAGCTCAGCGAGGGCAAGGCCCTGCGCGACGGCCGCAGCACCGTGCAGCTCCTGGTGACCGGCAGCCGGCAGGACGGCCCAACTCGCTACCGGCTCGATGCCCAGCAACAGCTGCTACTTAGCAGCAGTGGCGGCCCCGGGGGGCGCATCAACGGCCAGACCGTGATTCGCGAGCAGACTTTGGTGCGCAGTGGTGAGGCAGATCTGCCAGTGAGCCTGTTGATCCCGGATGCGGTGCTCACAGGTCAGCGTTACGACGTTGACGTGTTGTTTGATGAGCCCTTGGAGGGGGCGATCGCGGCGGGCGGTTTGGTGGCTCTTACCGGTCAGCAGGTGAACGCCCTAGAGAGCCCCGACTTGCAGCTGGGGGCTTTGGGTGGCGGTGGCCTATTCAAGTCGGTGCAGGCTCCCTACACACCGGGATTTCAGACCTGGGCGATTTTGCTGGTCCATCCCAAGGGCATCGTCAGTGCCACCAAACGGGTGCTGGTGGTGGCCGACAAGACCCAGCTGAATCCTTAACGCAGGTCCCCCGGCACCAGATAGCCCTTGCCGCCGCGATCGAGCCGCTCGAAGTGGCGCTGTAGGTAGGCGTTGGCGCGCACCTCGTCGAGCTCCAGCCTGCCATCGCCGTTGCGATCGAGCTGCCGGAACAATTGCGCTAGCCGCTGCTGGTACACCTCCAACTCATCGGCCGCCCGTGCCGGCTGTCCTGCGCTGCCGACCGCGGCCAAAAGCAGCAGTCCCGCCAGGCTGCTGGCGATACGGCGCAGTGCTCGGCGGACGGCAGGAACCATGGTTGAGGTGGGCATGAACTCAGGCTATGCAGCCGGTGCAGCCCGCTATTGCCAGATTCCGGCCAAGCTGTGACCAGATCTTTCCGGCATGGCACCGCGATGTCCCCAGGCCAAAGCATCTGGGTGGTCGATGACGACCCCGAATTGCGGAGCATGGTGGGCACCTACCTGATCGACCAGGGCTATGACGTGCGCTGCCTGGCAGACGGAGCCCAGCTGATGGCGCGGTTGGCAGGCCAGCGTCCCGATCTAGTGGTGCTGGATCTGATGTTGCCGGGAGACGACGGCCTCACCCTGCTGAGGCGCTTGCGCGACGGCGGTGACGACCTGCCGGTGGTGATGCTCACCGCTAAAGGCGATGCGGTGGATCGGATCATCGGTCTGGAGCAGGGCGCTGATGACTATCTGGCCAAGCCGTTCCTGCCGCGGGAGCTCACCGCCCGCATCGAGGCAGTGCTGCGTCGCCGCGTCGCCCTGCCGGCAGGTACGCCCCTGGCCGAAGGGGAGTCGTTGACGATTGGGGAGCAGGTGTTGGATCTGGCGGCCCGCACCTTGGAGCAGGGGGGGAGGATGACGGTGCTCACCTCCGGCGAATTCGCCTTGCTGGCGGCCTTTGTGCAGCATCCGCACAGACCTCTTTCGCGCGAGCGACTGGTCGAGCTCGCTCGGGGGCCTGAATCGGTCACCGACAGCCGCAGCATGGATGTACAGGTGTCGCGTCTGCGCAAGCTGGTGGAACCCGATCCCGCTCGCCCTCGCTACCTGCAGACGGTGTGGGGCTATGGCTATGTATTCGTGCCCGATGGCCAGCCTCGCAGTCGTTAGGACCGCTCTGCGCTATGGCCTGGTGGGGCTCGGGGTTGCTCTGCTGAGCACGGCTCAGTTGCAGCTGCTGCTGGCTGAGCGTCTGCAGCGGGACCGCATTGCCCAGTTGGGGCCAGAGGTGCTGTTTCAGGTGCGATTAGGGGAGCTGGCCCTCGATCGCCTGCCGCCGGCGGCCCTGGCTCGGCTCAGTGGCCTGCCCCTGCGGGTTGGGGCCCATCCGCCCACCTCCACCAACCCTGCTCTGGCCGCGGAGGGACGGCTGCTGCGCCAGGAGCTCTGCCGTGAGCTGCGGCCCTGTCCCACCGTGCTGCCGGCGGCGCAGCCGCAGAGGGGTGTGTGGGTGCAACTGCTGGCGCCGCTGGAGCCGGTGTGGCTGCTGGCGCCGATTCCGCCGGCCCGCCGCTGGCCGCCCGATCCCTGGCTGCTGCTGGCGGGCCTGGGGCTGGGCGGCAGCGTGGCGCTGCTGCTGTTTTTCTGGCTGGAGGTGCAACGCCCGCTGCAACAGCTGCAGCGGGCCCTGGGCGGGGTAGGTACTGCCGCCCGGCCACCGGCCCTGCCGGAGGAGCGTGGCACCACCAGCGTGCGCCAGCTCACCGGCCGGTTTAATGCCATGCTGCGGCGCCTGGAGCGCGCCGAGCAGGAGCGTTCGGTGATGCTGGGCGGCATCGCCCACGACCTCAAAAGCCCGATTACACGTCTGCGCTTTCGGCTCAGCTTGGCCGGCTTGCCGGGAGCAGATCTGCAGCAGGCTGAGGCCGATCTGGTGGCATTGGAGCGGATCACCCAACAGTTTTTGCTGTTCGCTGGCGGCAACGACAATGAGGCGGCCGTGGCGGTGCCGCTGGATCAGCTGCTGGCAGAGGTGGCGGCGGGCCTGGATGCCGACACCCTGGCGCTGGAGCTGCAGCCCTTGCTGCGCGTAGTGCAGCCGGTGGCGCTTTCCCGGGCCGTGGCCAATCTGATCGACAACGCCCGCAGCTACGGAGCAGCGCCGCTGCGGTTGGTCTTGCAGTCCGGGCCACCTGAGGGGGAAGGCTTTCGCATCGTGCTCTGGGATGGGGGCCCCGGCATCGCCGCCACGCAGTGGGATCAGGCCTTGATGCCCTTCCAGCGGCTCGATGCCGCCCGAGGTGGCAGCGGCCACTGCGGCCTGGGGCTGGCGATTGCCGCTCGGGTGGCGGCCGCTCACGGCGGTGGGCTGGAGCGGCTGGAGAGCGATGGCTCCGGCAATGGCCCTAGCCCCGCCCTTGGATTTCGTTTTGGAATCGCCCTTTGGGGGCGCTCCAAAAGCCAGCTGGGAACTGAATCTGCCGGTTAACGCCCCGCGCCTGTCGGATTTGGTCACAGGTTGGTGGCAACTCGGTTGCACTTCGCCCGTTGGTTCGCCGCAAAGTTCCGGGGTGACAGCTCAAGGCTGCAGCGTTTCACCCACCTTCTTCCCATGAAGTCCTTTCCCCTTCCCCGCCTGGCCCTGGTGCTGGGCCTGTTGGGTAGCGGTGCCGTCAGTGCCGGCTCCGCCCTGGCCGATCCCCAGTTTCCAGGTCGAGCCGTCGGCCCCTGGAGCCCCAATTCGGGCCTCCAGCGCGGCTGGGTTCAGGCTCAGCGGGCCTTGGCGGATCAGTCCTATCGCCAGACCCAGTGGCGCCTCGACCAACTGGATCGCTGCCTCAGCAGCGCCCGTGAGCGCTGGGACAACGACCAGTGCCTGCGCCGCGATGAGCAGGTTCGGGAGCGTCAGAGGCGGCGCGATCAGCAGGAATGGCAGCTTCTGATGGGCCGCCAGGGCTTCACCGCCCAGCTGCCCGGGCGGCCCGGCCTGGGACTCTGACGGCTTTTTCGGTTTTCTTGCTCCGACCCCCACTTCCCATCCCTCGCAACATCACCTCCCGCAAGACCATCCATGCGCCTCTCTGCCCTTCCTCTCGTTTTGGCCGGCCTGCTCGGCAGTGCAGCCCTTGCTCCTGAGGCCGCCCAGGCCTACCCCTACGGCGATCAGCGCTACGCCTACGACAGCTACGGTCCGCCCCCCAGCCAAACCTATGCCCCCCTGCCCGCGAGACCCTATGGCTACCCCATCGCCGTTGAACCTGCGCCCTACAGCCCGCCTCCCGTGCGTCGCTGCAATCGGGGTACCGTGCTGACCGGTGCTGCCATTGGTGGCGGACTGGGAGCGATGTTGGCCAGCAACTCCCGTAACCGCCTCTGGAGCCTGCCAATGGGGGCGGCGATGGGCGGCATCCTGGGTGGTGTGATCTCCGGGTGCTGAAGCCGGCCTCAGCCAGCGCCGCGGTTGTTCACAGTCAGATCCGGTAACAACTTTCCGCCGTGTTGGTCACATTTCAGTGAAGCGGAACGCCCAAGATTCAGGGGTGGATCCACCTCACCTCACCTCACCTCACCTCACCTACAGCCATGAACCTTTTGCACAACTTGTTGTCCAGAGCCGGACAGCGCCCTGCCCCCCTGCTGCTCGCTGGCACCTTGCTGATCCTGGGGGTTAGTCAGGGCGGTGCTGCGGCCTTCGCCGAAGGCACCGGTTACGGAAGGCGCCCCAACCCTGAGCGCCGCGAAACTATGCAACGCCAGCAGGCCGAGGCGATCTCCAAATTGAGCAGCCAGCAGCGCCAGGCCTATTTCGCCGCCCGCCGACAGCTAGAGCAGCGGGTTTCTGTTGAACGCCTGGAACAACTGAGCCAGGCCGAGCGCTGCATGGTGCCTGCCCGCGACGTCGATGCCTTGCAGAGCTGCCAGCGCAACCTGCAGGACCAGGCCATGGAGCAGCGTCGCCGCTGGATGACCGAACGGGCCGAGCTCCAACGCCGCTTTGGCTTGCCGGGCTGGGGCAAGGATCAGCGCCAACAAAAACAGGGGGCCTGAGCCCCCTGTCGCGGTCAGCCTGGATCAGGCCACATCCAGATCAGGCTTCATCCAGTGCTGCCACGCCGGGCAGCACCTTGCCTTCCAGCAGCTCCAAGCTGGCGCCACCGCCGGTGGAGATGTGGGACATCTTCTCGGCTACGCCCACCTTTTCCACGGCTGCTACGGAGTCACCTCCGCCAATGATCGTGCAGCAGCCTTTGCCGCTCAGGTCGGCCAGGGTGTGGGCGATGCCGTTGGTGCCGGCGGCAAACTTGTCGAACTCAAACACGCCCATGGGGCCGTTCCAGATCACGGTTTTGCAGTCGGCTAGGGCCTCCTGGAAGGCTTTGAGCGAGTCGGGACCGATGTCTAGGCCCATCCAGCCATCGGGGATGGCGTCGATCGACACGGTTTGGCTGTTGGCGTCGGGAGCGAAGTTGTCCGCCAGCACCACGTCGGTGGGTAGCAGCAGCTGCACGCCCTTGGCGGCTGCTTTGGCTTCGAGCTCTTTGGCCAGCTCCAGCTTGTCCTCTTCCACCAGGCTCTTGCCCACCGCTAGGCCACGGGCTTTGTAGAAGGTGAAGATCATGCCGCCGCCGATCAGCACCTTGTCGCACTTGTCGATCAGGGCCTCGAGCACGCCGATTTTGGAGCTCACCTTGGAGCCGCCCACGATCGCCGCTAGGGGACGCTTGGGCTCGTCGATGGCGCCCTGCAGATACTGCAGTTCCTTCTCCATCAGATAGCCGGCCACGCTGGGGCTCAGGTACTGGGTCACGCCCTCGGTGGAGGCGTGGGCGCGGTGGGCGGCGCCGAAGGCGTCGTTCACGTACACATCAGCCAGGCTGGCCAGCTTTTTGGCGAAGTCGCCCTCGTTCTTCTCTTCTTCAGCGAAGAAGCGAACGTTCTCGAG
>CAZKER010000282.1:0-5513 GCA_964551845.1 uncultured Cyanobium sp. | reverse complement strand
GGCGTCGCTCCTCCTCCAGCTCGCTCTGCCACTGGGAGCGGCTCCACAGCCCGCCGAGGCTGGCCTGGTCGAGGCTGAAGCAGGCCTCTAGATGCTCCGGCGCCAGGGCTACCTGATGCAGCGGTGCCAAGGAGTTCCGTACATTCATGCTCTCTTGACCCTCGCGGCCCCAGCCATGGTGACCTCTTATGAGTCCGTTGCGCTGGTGAATCCCTTCGAGCGGGACCGCGATCCGCACAGTCCCAACCGCAATCTCACCCCCATAACCACAGCTCTCGACAACGAGGGGCGCTTAGTGGTCGGTGGCTGCCTGCTGAGCGACCTGGCGCGCGACTACGGCACGCCTCTTTATGTGCTCGATGAAGCCACCCTGCGGGGTACCTGTCTGGCCTACCGGGAGGCCCTTGCCCAGCACTACCCGGGACCGGCCCTGGCCCTTTACGCCTCTAAGGCCAATAGCTCCCTGGCGATTACGGCTCTGGTGGCTTCAGAAGGCCTGGGGCTGGATGCGGTGTCTGCCGGCGAGTTGCTCACCGCCCTGCAGGGGGGCATGCCTGCGGAGCGAATCGTTCTGCATGGCAACAACAAAAGTCGCGAAGAGCTGGCTCTGGCCGCTGAGCAGGGCGTCACCGTCGTGGCTGACAACTGGCGCGACCTCGAGCAGCTGGCTGCCCTGGCTCCGGGCTTGCAACGGCCCGTGCAGCTGATGCTGCGCTTTACGCCGGGCATTGAGTGCCATACCCACGAGTACATCCGCACCGGCCACCTCGATAGCAAGTTTGGCTTCGATCCCGACCAGCTCGAGGCGGTGTTGAAGCATCTGGCGGCCTGCCCCTGGGCCCAGCTCACCGGCCTGCACGCCCATATCGGCTCCCAGATTTTCGAGCTCCAGCCCCACCGCGACCTGGCTGTGGTTATGGCGGATGCCCTGGCCCTGGCCCGCTCCTTGGGCCACCCGGTGGTCGATCTCAACGTGGGTGGCGGCCTTGGTATTCGCTATACGGTCAGCGACGATCCGCCGAGCATTAATGAGTGGGTGCGCACCATCGCCGAGGCGGTGGCGACTGCCTGCCAGGAGCGAGGGCTGGAATTGCCCCGCTTGCTCTGTGAACCAGGCCGTTCTCTTGTGGCCAGCGCTGGGGTGACCCTCTACGAGGTGGGCAGCCGCAAGGACATTCCCGGCATCCGCACCTACCTCTCGGTGGATGGAGGCATGAGCGACAACCCCCGACCAATCACTTATCAATCCCAGTACACGGCGGTGCTGGCTGATCGCCCCACGGCCGAGGCCAGCGAGACCGTCACCTTGGCCGGCAAGCACTGCGAATCGGGCGACGTGCTGCTTAAGGATGTTGCCCTGCCGCCGGCTGGAAGCGGCGATGTGCTGGTGGTGTTTGCCACCGGTGCTTACAACGCCTCGATGAGCTCTAACTACAACCGCATCCCGCGGCCAGCGGCGGTGTTGGTGTACGACGGCGGCGCTGAGCTTGTGCAGCGCCGCGAGCAGCCGGAAGACCTACTGCGCTACGACGTTTTGCCAGTTCGGTTGCAGTCGGTAGGGTGAGCGTATTGATTGTGGGGACTAGTGGTCGGGCCGCAACTGGGTGAGTTGCTACGGCTGATCGATCTGCGTCTGCTTCTTGATCTGCTGTTTGCGTTCGGTCTGGGCGTGCTCGTGCTGGGACGGGTCACCGAGGCCCGCACCCTTTGGCTGCTGCGGGGGTACCTGCTCCTGGTGGCCCTGGCCTGGGTGGTTCAGCGCTACGCCAACCTGCCGCTCACCAGCAATCTCGTCGATGCCTTGGTGCTGGCCTGCAGCCTGGCCCTGGCGATTCTGTGGCAGGGGGAACTGCGACGGCTGATGGAGCTGCTCGGTACAGGCCGCCTTGGTGTCCTGTTTGGCAGCCGCAGCCAGGACCAGCTGGGATCGGGATCGGTGGCGGTTTTGAGTGAGGCTGCCGGTCGCCTTTCCCAGGCCCGCCGTGGCGGCTTGATCGTGGTTGACCTAGGCAGCGACCTGCGCCCCGAAGATTTCTTAAATCCTGGCATCGTCCTTGACGCCAAGCTGTCGGTGGATCTGCTGCTCAACCTGTTCGCCGCAGATACTCCGTTGCACGATGGTGCCGTGCTGGTGAAGGCCAACCGCATCGTGGCCGCCGGCGTGATCCTTCCCCTTTCACGTCAGGGCATCAACCGCTATGGCACTCGCCATTTGGCCGCACTGGGGTTGACCGAGCGCTTTGATCAGTGCCTGGCGATTGTTGTTTCGGAGGAAACCGGCACCTTGTCGCTGGCGAGTCAGGGGCGCCTAGAGCGGCCGATTACCAGCAGCCGGCTGCACGACCTGCTCAGCCAAGCCTTGGCCTTGCCAGTCGGGCGTAGCGTGGCAAAGGACATGCCGGAATCACGCGGATGAGTCGCGCCCTGGCGACCACCACTGCGACTGCCCCCAAGGCCGTGCCGCCTGGCCTTGATCCGGCGCGGTTGCCCAACCATGTGGCCGTGATCATGGACGGCAACGGCCGCTGGGCCAAGCAGCGCAACCTGCCCCGGGTGATGGGCCACCGCGAGGGGGTTGAAGCGCTCAAGCGCACCCTGCGCCTCTGCAGCGACTGGGGTATTGGCTCCCTCACCGCCTATGCCTTCTCCACCGAAAACTGGAGCCGCCCCGGTGAGGAGGTGAGCTTCCTAATGGCCCTGTTCGAGCGGGTGCTGGCCCGCGAGCTACAGGCCCTAGAGCAAGAACAGGTGCGGATTCGCTTTCTCGGCGATCTCGAGCCCCTGCCGGATGGTCTGAAACGGCTGATCGCTGATGCCACTGAGCGCACGGCAGCTAATACCGGCATTCACTTCAACGTTTGCACTAACTACGGCGGTCGGGCCGAGCTGGTGCGGGCTGCCCAGCGGCTGGCCCAGCGCTGCGTCGCCGGCGAGCTTGATCCTGCAGCTATCGATGAGTTGAGCTTCACTGCCGAGCTGCACACCGCCGGCGAGTGCGATCCGGATCTGCTGATCCGAACTAGTGGCGAGCGGCGCATCAGCAATTTCCTGCTCTGGCAGCTTGCCTACGCCGAAATCCACATCACCGACGTGCTCTGGCCTGATTTCGATCAGGCAGCCCTGCTCGATGCCCTGCTCGACTACCAGGGCCGCCAGCGCCGCTTTGGTGGTGTCGAACCCTGCTAAACCGTCCTTGATAACGCGTCACGACTGGTCCCGTTCCGAAATCCAGGCGCTTCTTGAGCAGCCGCTGATGGAGCTGCTTTGGCAGGCCCAGCAGGTGCACCGAGCCGCCAATCCTGGCTACCACGTGCAGCTGGCCTCGCTGCTCAGTGTCAAGACCGGTGGCTGCGAGGAGGATTGCGCCTACTGCCCTCAGTCGATGCACAACAGCAGCGACGTGGCGGGCCGGCCGGAGCTGGAGGTGGAGCCGGTGCTGGAACGGGCCCGGGCTGCCAAGCAAGCCGGTGCCCATCGCTTCTGCATGGGCTGGGCCTGGCGTGAAATCCGCGACGGCGCTCCCTTTGAGGCGATGCTGCAGATGGTGCGAGGTGTGCGCGAGCTGGGTCTGGAGGCCTGCGTCACTGCCGGCATGCTCAGCGATTCCCAGGCCGAGCGTCTGGCTGAAGCCGGCCTCACCGCCTACAACCACAACCTCGACACCAGCCCTGAGCACTACGACCGGATCATTACCACCCGCAGCTATCAGGAGCGGCTGGAAACCTTGGCCCGGGTGCGGCGCTCCGGCATCACCCTCTGTTGTGGAGGCATCATCGGCATGGGCGAAACCGACTCCGACCGGGCCGGGCTGCTGCAGGTGCTAGCCAACCTCGATCCACACCCGGAGAGCGTGCCAATCAATGCCCTGGTGGCGGTGGAGGGCACCCCTTTAGAAGACCTGCCGCCAGTTGATCCCCTGGAGCTGGTGCGCATGGTGGCCACAGCGCGGATCTTGATGCCCCAGGCTCGGGTGCGGCTTAGTGCCGGTCGGGAGCAGCTGGGCCGCGAAGCCCAGATCCTCTGCCTACTGGCTGGTGCTGATTCAATTTTTTACGGCGACACCTTGCTGACCACCGGTAATCCGGCGGTGGAGGCCGACCGGGAGCTGCTGGCAGCCGCCGGCGTGCAGGTGGGCGGATGAGTGTGCTGGTGGCGGCTTTTTATCGCTTCGCTGCCCTAGATGGCTTGCCGGCCCTGCGGCTCGAACTGGGCGATTTGGCGGAAGCCCAGGCGGTGCGCGGCACGATCTTGCTGGCGGCTGAGGGGGTAAATGGCACGATCGCAGGAGCCGATGCTGGCGTGCAAGCGCTGCTGGCGCGGCTGCGGCAGGTGCCAGGCCTGGAGCGGTTGGAAGCCAAGTTCAGCCGCTCGGACATTCAGGCTTTCCACCGGCTCAAAGTGCGGCTCAAGCGCGAGATCGTCACCATGGGTGAGCCCCAGGTGCAGCCTTACCTGGCCTCGGCCGTGGGCACCCACGTGCCCCCAAGGGAGTGGGATGCTCTGATCGCCGATCCCGACACCCTGGTGATCGACACCCGCAACGCCTATGAGGTGGAGATCGGCAGCTTTGAGGGTGCCATTGATCCGGGCACCGCAACTTTCCGCGAGTTTCCCCAGTGGGTGGAGCAAGAGCTCAGGCCGCTGGTGGCCGAGCGCCGGCCCCGGGCGATCGCGATGTTCTGCACCGGGGGCATCCGCTGTGAGAAGGCCACGGCATACCTGCAGCAGCAGGGTTTTGCCGGAGTGCACCACCTTGAGGGCGGCATCTTGCGCTACCTCGAGGAGATCCCCGAGCCGCTAAGTAGCTGGCGCGGCGAGTGCTTCGTGTTTGACAAGCGAGTAGCCGTCAACCACCAGCTCGAGCCTGGTGAGCACAGCGTTTGCCATGCCTGCGGCCTGCCGCTTTCGCCTGCCGATCGCCAGCTGGCTAGCTACGTGGCCGGGGTGAGCTGCCGCCACTGCCTCGAGCGCTTCAGCGACGCTGATCGACAGCGTTTCGCCGAGCGTCAGCGCCAGATGGAGCGAGCCCGCCAGCGGGGTGAGTACCACCTTGGTGGGCGCTCCGTTGGCTGATCACCAGCCAATTTTGTACAGCTTCCGCCGCTGCCCCTACGCGATCCGGGCGCGGCTGGCCTTGGCTGCCGCGGGCCTGCAGCCTGGCCAAAACCTGGAGCTGCGCGAGGTGAGCCTCAAGGCCAAGCCCCCCGAGCTGCTGGAGGCCTCCGCCAAGGGCACGGTGCCGGTGCTGGTGTTGGCGAACGACGTGCTGGAAGAAAGCCTTGCGATCATGCGCTGGGCCCTGGAGCGCCGCGATCCTCTCGGCTGGTTGGCGGGCTGGAGCCCAGCCCAGCTGGCCGATATGGATTCATTGATCGCCGCCAACGACGGCCCCTTTAAGCACCACCTCGATCGCTTCAAATATCCAGATCGCTACCCAGGGGAGCCAGCCAGCACCAACCGGCTTGCTGGCTTCACGATCCTGCGCCGCTGGAACGAGCAACTAGGGGCCGGAG
>CAZKER010000281.1:0-8973 GCA_964551845.1 uncultured Cyanobium sp. | reverse complement strand
CCGGCTACTACCCCGAGAAGCTCTCCGGCGGCCAGAAGCAGCGGGTGGCGATCGCCCGTGCCCTGGCGCCCCAGCCCCAGCTGCTGCTGGCCGATGAGCCCACCGCCGCCCTGGACAAGGACTCGGGTCGGATGGCGGTGGAACTGTTTCGCCAGCTGGCCGACAAGCAGGGGGCGGCGATCGTGATGGTGACCCACGACAACAAGATCATCGACATCGCTGACCGGGTGGTGAGCCTGGAAGACGGCCGGCTGGTGGCTAGCGCCTGAGGCCGAGGCAACTCCCGGCGTGGAGGTGGAGGCGTTCATGGCGATCCTGCGAGCCAGCGCCCTCCATGCCCCCACCTTCGACAAGAAGCTGGCCAAAGAGCTGGCCGACGACTACGCCAACCCCAACTTCCCCACCGCCCACCTGCGCAAGGACCTACAGCTGTTCCTGCAGGCCGCCAGCGGCGCAGGGCTGAACTGCGACGACCTTGACTACAGCGCCCTGCACCGGCTCACGGCAGGCACGCTCACCCGCTCCATCTCCGGCGCAAGATCACTGCGCGACTAGGCCAGCTCAGCCCAGATCCGCCAACCGCCGCCGCGCCAGCTCCGCCTGAGCTTCGGCTTCGGCCAGGTTGGCCTTGCACTCGACCACCACCGCCGCCGGAGCCTTGCCCGCGAAGTTGGGGTTGGCGAGGCGGCCAGCCAGGCCGGCGATCTCCTTTTCGGCCTTGGCCAGGTCTTTCTCCAGGCGGCCCTTGAGGGCGTCGAAATCCACCAGCCCCTCAATGGGCAGCAGCACCTGGAGCTCACCGCACACCCCCGCGAGGGCGCGCTGGCTGCGGGCGGCCTCGGCCTGTTCCGGGCTCAGCACCGCCACGCTCTCAGCACGAGTGAGGGCGGTGATGTCGGCGGTGGCCTGCTGCAGCAGGGCCGCCAGCTCAAAGCGGCCGCTCACAAACTGCACCGGTGCGCTCTGGCTGGGCTTGAGGCCGGCCACCGCCCGCAGGTTGCGCACCACCCGGATCGCCTCGATCAATTCGGCGAACTGGGCCTCAAGCTGGTCATTTAGAGCGGCCTGATCAAGCTCGGGCCAGCTCTGCAGAGCCAGGAAGCTGCTCTCTGGCTGGCCAGTGAGGCCGTGCCATAGCTCCTCACTCAGATGCGGCATCAGCGGATGCAGCATCACCAGCAAGGCGTTCAGCACCTTGGCCAGCACCTGCCGGGCCGTGCGCTGATCGGCCAGCGCCGCCTCGCGGGCCGCCCCCTCGAGATCAGCAGGCACCTGCAGGCGCCGCTTGATCAGCTCCACATACCAATCGCACACCTCGTTCCAGGCGAACTCGTAGAGCCCCTTGGCGGCTTCACCCAAGCCGTAGCTGCTGTAACGCTCAGCGGTTTCGCGGTTCACCCGCGCCAGGCGCGAGAGGATCCAGCGGTCGGCCAGCTGCAGGGAGGCGGGATCCGGTTCACCCAGCGAAGCGGGCGTCTCGCCATCCAGGTTCATCAGGGCGAAACGGGTGACGTTCCAGAGCTTGTTGGCGAAGTTGCGCGAAGCCTCCACCGTGGCGGAGGTGTCGGATTTGCGGTCGTAATCAAGGCGGATGTCCTGCCCGGCTCCGGCCACCTCGCGCACTAAGGCAAAGCGCAGGGCATCGGCGCCATAACGATCAATCAGTAGTAGCGGGTCTATGCCGTTGCCAGACGACTTACTCATCTTGCGGTTGTGTTCATCCCGCACCAGGCCGTGGATGTACACATCTTTAAAGGGCATCTGGCCCGTAAAGGCGCCGGCCATCATCGTCATCCTGGCCACCCAGAAAAAGATGATGTCGAAGCCCGTCACCAGCACGCTGGTGGGATACCAACGGGCCAGATCGGCGGCATCGGCATCGGGCCACCCGAGGGTGGAGAAGGGCCACAGGCCGCTGGAGAACCAGGTGTCGAGGGCGTCGGGGTCCTGCTCCAGCACCACGGGGTGAGCGTGGGTGCCAGTGCCGTAGATGGATTCGGCCTTCGCCATGGCTTCTGACTCATCGCGGGCCACCACATAGGGCGTGTTGTCTGTGATCGCACCGCCCGTTTCACTCACCACAAACCAGGCGGGGATGCGATGGCCCCACCACAGCTGGCGCGAGATGCACCAGTCGCGGATGTCCGTGAGCCAGTCGCGATACACCTTGCTCCAGCGCTCCGGCACAAAGCGGGGATCGGGCCCGGCGGCAGCGGCCAGGGCCTCACGGCAACGGGCTGCCAGGGGCTCGGTTTTCACGAACCACTGGGTGGAAAGCAGGGGCTCCACCGGCACCTTGCCGCGATCTGAGAAGGGCACGCTGTGGCGGTATTCCTCCACCTTCACAAGGAAACCCTCCGCCTCCATCGCGGCCACCACCGCTTGGCGGGCTTCGAAGCGATCCAGGCCGGCGAAGCGGCCTGCCGCTTCATTCATGCTGCCGTCCTTGGCCATCACCGTGATCAGCGGCAGGTCGTGGCGCTGGCCGATCGCGAAGTCGTTGGGGTCGTGGGCGGGGGTCACCTTGACGCAACCGGTGCCGAATTCGGCATCCACGTGGTCGTCGGCCACGATCGGGATCTGGCGACCCACCAGCGGCAGGGTGAGGGTCTGTCCCACCAGGTCGGCGTAGCGGGGATCCTTGGGGTTCACCGCCACGGCCGTGTCGCCCAGCAGGGTTTCGGGCCTAGTGGTGGCAACCTCGAGGAAGCCGGCACCGCTGCTGAGCGGATAGCGGAAGTGCCAGAGGTGGCCGTCCACCTCCTTCATCTCCACCTCCAGATCGCTCACCGCCGATCCCGAGGCAGGGCACCAGTTCACCAGGTATTCACCCCGGTAGATCAGCCCCTGCTCGTGCAGGCGATTGAAAGCTTCGATCACCGCGGCGCTGCAACCCGCGTCGAGGGTGAAGCGCTCACGGCGCCAGTCCACTGAGTAGCCGAGGCGCCGCATTTGACCCACGATCGTGCCGCCGCTTTCAGCCTTCCACTGCCAGGCCTTCTCCAGAAAGGCTTCGCGGCCAAGATCCTCTTTGCACTTCCCCTCAGCCTTGAGCTGCTTCTCCAGGATCGTCTGCACGGCGATCGAGGCGTGGTCGGTGCCGGGCAGGCACAGCACGTTTTTCCCCTGCAGGCGCTGGAAGCGCACGATCGTGTCAATCAGGGCCGTGTTGAAGGCGTGGCCCATGTGCAGGCTGCCGGTCACGTTGGGCGGCGGGATCACCACAGAAAAAGGCTCGCCGGGAGCGCTGGGATCGGGGTGAAAGGCGCCGCTGCTCTCCCAGGCCTGCTGCCAGCGGCTCTCGGTGCCGGCCGGGTCGTAGGTCTTGGGCAGAGCGTCGGTCACGGCGGCGGCAGGCAGTGGGGCCATGGTCGCAAAGTGCCCCCGCAGCGGGATGATGGGCCAGCTCTTGGCTTCCGGCCCACTAGTGCCGACCATGGCCACGCCTCCTGCAGCTCAGAAACTCCGGCGCCGGCTTGGCGGGTTCCTGAACCTGCTGGGCGGCCTCTCGCTGCTGGCCGTACTAGGGGGATGCACCCAGGGCCGTGAGTGGCCCAACGCGGTTTACGTGGCGATCGGGACCAACAAAGACCAGATCATCAACGCGGAGCTGAGAGAGCAATTTCAGGACGGACTGGGGAAGGTGGGTGCGCGATTCCGCCAGATCAACCCCGGCACCCATTTTCAGTTCGGCCTATATCCCGAAGATCAGATGGTGGAGGTCATGCGCCGGCGCAGCCGGAGTGGCCTCGCACCGGATCTACTGCTCGTGAACGGCGACACAGCCCTGCGCCTGCTGCAGGCCGGTCTGGTGGATCCCTTTCCAGCCCACAAGGACCAGCTGGCCCTCTTCAACGAAGAGGAGCTCCGGCGGCTGCGCAGCCCGGATGGGCGACTAGCTGGCCTGCCAATGCTGGTGCAGACCCAGTTGAGCTGCTTCAACCGCCAGCGGCTGCCCGAACCGCCCTCGACCCTGCAGGAGCTGCTCAACGCCAGTGCCAACGGTCACCCCATGGGCCTGTCGCTGGATCTCTATTACATGGTCTGGATCGTGGGCAGCACCGGGGCACTTCCCGCCTTCGAGCGGGCCGTGCTGGGACAACCGCTTAACCCGGCCGAACGCCAGGCCTTGGCGGGCTGGCTGGCCTGGCTGCAGAACGCCAGCAACCAGCAGCGAGTGAGCTTCTTGCCGGACCAGCCCACCGCAGAAGCCGAATTCAAGGCCGGCCGGCTCGACTGGATTCCTTGCCGCAGCACCGTGCTGCCCCAACTGCGCCGGGTCATGGGCAGCGCCCTCGGGGTCGCGCCCCTACCGGATGGGGAGGGTCACCAAGCCAGCCCGATCAACCGGCTGCGGGTGCTGGCCCTCGGCCGCAGCTCAAGCGCAGCCGGGCGGCGCCGCGCACTGGCCTTCAGCGGCTACATCGTCAACCCACTCACCCAGCGCACCCTCACCCTCGGATCCCAAACGGTGCTGCCAGCCAACCGCTTCGTCACCGTGCCGGTGCAGAGCTCCCAGGTGCTGGCCGCCATGGTGGCCGCCGCCAACCAGGGCCTCCAGGCCAGCAGCCTGGCGACCCTGGTACACACCAATGACCCACGCATCCAGCTGGTGCAGACCCTGCTGACGCAGTTGGTGTTCGGGGAAACCACGCCCAGCGGCGGCGCCACCAAACTCGTCCAAATTCTGCAGGCACGCCCATGAAAGAGCTGCTGCTGGAGATCTTCGGCTGGCTGGGCTACCTGGAACGGCCCATGGTGCTGCTGCAGCTGGGGCTGGTGATCGCCGTGGTGCTGCTCACCCGCCTGGCCCAACGCCGGCGCTGGCTGCAGCCACTGCCGGTGCTCGCCTATGCGCCCGTGGGGATATTGGCCCTGGTCCTGGGCTGTGGGGCCCTGGCCGCCCTGGGCCAGCCCCAGGAGCTGGCGAGCCTGCTGGGGCTGCAATGGCTGGGCTGGTATGGCATCAGCCTGCTGCACCGGCCTCTGGCCCGCTGGCTGCCACCCCAGCGGCTGCATCAACTCGAATCCCGGCTGCTGCGACCTACCTACCTGGTGGGTGCTGCCCTGCTGCTGATCCGGGAGGTCGACAACCTCAACGACATCGCCGTGATCCAGCTGGGGGAGGTGCTGGGGGTGTCGGTGAGCTTCGGCAAGCTCTTCAACGCCCTGGTGGTGACCTACCTGGTGCTGGTGGGCTGCGGACCACCGGCGGCGGGGGTGGCCTGGCTGGCCCAGCGCAGCCTGGGCCTGAGCGAAGGCAGCCGCAAGGCCATGGAACTGATGCTGCGCTATCTGGTGGTGAGCCTGGGTCTGGTGGGGGTGGCCATGCACCTGGGCATCAACAGCACCGCGCTAATCGCCGTAGCCGGAGGCCTCTCAGTGGGTCTGGGCTTCGGCATCAAGGAGGTGTTCTCCAACTTCATCAGCGGCATCTGGCTGCTGTTCGAGGGCTCCGTGCGCCCCGGAGAAGTGTTGATGCTCGACGGCGATCCCTGTGAGGTGCGCCGGCTCGGGCTGCGGGCCACCCTGCTCTGGCGCGACCGCGACAATGCCGAGCTACTGATCCCCAACCAGACCTTCTTCACTGAGGCGGCCACCACTTACACCGCTAGCGACCGCATGCGCCGCAGCCAGGTAAATATTGGCGCCGCCTATCACCACGACCCAGCTGAAGTGATTTCCCTGCTCGAGGCCACAGCTTTAGAGGTGGCAAGGGTGCTTCCCCAGCCAGCCCCAAAAGCACTACTGCTGAACTACGGCGATTCCGCCATTAATTACGGCCTGCGCTTCTGGATCGCCAACCCGATGGACAATGTGGGCATATGTAGCGAGGTGAACCAGGCAATTTGGCAAGCCTTCCGCGACAATAGTATTGAGATCCCCTTCCCGCAGCATGTGGAATATTCCATGCAATGGCCACCCGAGCAGCATCAAACCAATAAACTCAGCTAGTAGCAGCGCCAAGACGCTCAACCGCTTTTTCTAACAATTCAATCGATACATCCTCTGCCGAATTTATATCAGACAACCCAAAAGGATTGTCAATATCATCAATCAAGCGCAGCAATAAAATGACAATAAAGGAAATTACAGCCAGAAAAAAGACAGACTCGGAAAGATTTTCAGCCCTCGCCATCACCAAGCCCGCGAATAGAAGCACTGAGGCTATATCTGCCATCCAGTAGACAAGCGGCACGAATGTGGTGTCGCGGATGGTCTGCACCCGATTAACCTTGGCAAGTATTACCGCCAAATCCTGCATAAGTCTTCCCCTCAACGTAGATGCGTCACCCTTGATCTGCACCGCAGCAAGCACAACCTCTGCATGGGTCTGAGTGTGGCGCGCCAGCATTTGCTCCGTGCTGATCCTCTCCTTCAACCAATCCAGCAAAGACTGGCCAAGGCCAGTCACAGCGGAGAGGGCAGCAGCAATCTGGGCCTCAGGGTGATAGACGTGAATGGCCTGGATCTCCAGATTCAGCGTCTGAAGAGAGGTTGCCAATTCAGCAGGTATTTTCTCGCTCTCCTTAAAATCGGTGAGCACACCATTTAATAGAAAACCCAATAAAAAGATGGTCGAGGCAACCATCGCCGAAAACAGCGGATTAATACTTATTCGCTCAAGACCGCAGAAATGAACCGCAACTTTGATGCCACAAAGCACCAGAACCTGCATAAAGACGCCACGCACCTTTCGCAGGCGCCTGAGCCTGGCAGCTGAAAACCTAATAAGCGGCAACCTTTTGTTTTGGCGCGGGGCAGACTTCAAAATTCATCTCATTTAAATAATAATTGCAGCCCTCCCCCTCCCTGCAGAGGTGTTGCAGAACACAAGCTGGAGCAGGTCAAGCACCTGGGGTCCTAAGCTTCCTTAATAGTTTCTTAAACCTATGATCGAAGCCTTCCTGGACGCAGTTCGTAGCAACGAAGATCTGCAACGCCAGCTGCGCGGAGTCACAACGTCTGCGGGCCTGGCAGAAGTCGCCGCCCAGGCTGGCCTCAACATCGATGCCGCTGCCCTAGTGAAAGGCTTTGCCCAACTGCTGCTAGCCAGCGATGACGCTTTGGCCCTGCGCAATTTCGACAACCTCGGCTGGGATGTGGGGGAGCTGCTCTGGGCCTCCAAAACCTGGGAGCTTGCAGATCAGGCCTGAGCGAGCCGGCCCAGATAGCCCTGATAGCTGCCGGCATTGATCCAGCCGGTAGCGATCGTTTTGCTGTGCTCCTCGCTGACCCTGCCTCGGTGGATATGGGAAGGACCCGCCGGGAAGATCACGAGCTTGCCCCGCTCAGCCGGCTCGTGGTGATCCTGCCAATGAAACTCGGTGCCTCCGTTGGGCACATCGTTGCAATAAAGAATCCAGGCCAGCACTCGATGTACCGGCTCAGTGGCCTCGTCGCTAATTGTCCAATCGCAGTGCCAGCGCTTGAAACCCTCACCAGGGGCGTAGCGCTGCAGATTGAAAATCGGATTTACGAATAATTCCTGTTCCGGGCAGCACTCGCGAAACAAGGAGCGCTCCTGCAGGTAGCGCTCCAGCCCAGCCGTCACGCCGCGCAGGATCACCTCCGCCAAGGCGAAGGCCTCGGGATCGGAGCGGTCGATGGCCACCAGACTGATGTCGGTGGAAATTTTGGCGGGTTCAGTTCTGCCCCCAGGCCCAAAGGCCACCCCGGGCCGCCGCAGATCAACACGGCGCTCATAAAAGGCCATCACACCATCGGCGAGGGCCTCGAAGCCGGAATTGCGATAGGTAGCAAGCAGATTCATCAGAAGCGCTCCTGCCAGGGAAGGGCCAGGGCCGCCTCAAACTGCTTCCAGCTCTGCGGCTCTGCCGCGACCAGCCCCAGCAGGCCAACCCGCTCCAGCGCCGCCGCCACCCGCCCATGCTCCAGGGGCCCAGCAGGACCTAAGGGCAGCACCAACACCTGGGACTCGGCGGGATCGGCCAGCACCCGCAGCTCGAGATCATCCAGCTCTCGCTCAAAGAAAATTCGCCGCATGCGCCCGGTGAGCCCTGGCCCCAGCGCCTCGGCATAGGCCTCCAGGGAGCCACGGTCGCCGCTGCAGCCGCAATTGAGCGACAGCCAGATCATCAGCTTGGCCCAGCTCTCGGTGCTCCAGAGCGGCTCGAAGCTCTCGCGATGCTGCCGCACCAGCTCGCCGATGGCGAAATCGAACAGGGTTGCCTGCAGGTTGATGGCATTCATGCCTGCCATCCTGCCCAGCGGCCGGCAGACTGCACAGGCATGCGACTGCCGCACCCATGGCCCTCGACTTCAGCGACCCCGATTTGGAGTTCAGTGATCTCGTGTACGCCTACCAGAGCTGGGTAATGGCGGTGATCAACGACGAAAAGCTCGGCGGCGAAGAAACCCTGCTCACCGACGAAATCGCTGACGACGCCCTCAACGCCATGCGCTTTCTGCCCGGCGAAGTGACCAGCGCCATTGAAACCAGCCTCGCCCGTGTCTACGACGTAGATGCCGACGAACTCGCCAGCCTGCTGTTCCCAGAAGGCTGACGCCCCTATTGGAGCGCCCATGCCCATCCCCCTTGCAGAGGCCCACAGCCACCAGGCTTCCCTGGTGGCTGCCGCTCTGGGCAGCCACCCAGAGCAAGGCCTATCCCAGCTGGAGGCAGAGCAGCGGCTGCTCAGCTACGGCGCTAATTCCCTTGAACAAGGCGATGGCCCCCCAGCCTGGCGACGATTTTTAGGGCAGTTTCACGATCCACTTCTGTACACGCTCCTGGTGGTGGGAGCGGTCAAGTTGCTGCTTCACGAGCCCGGCGAAGCGCTGGTGATCTGGAGCGTCACCCTGATCAACGCCACCATTGGTTACATCCAGGAAAGTAAGGCCGAAACTGCCATTGCCGCCCTGGCCCGTTCGGTGAGCACCGAAGTGGAAGTGATCCGCGAAGGCCGCCGCCAACGGCTGGCCTCGGAGCAGCTGGTGCCGGGTGATCTG
>CAZKER010000280.1:0-1581 GCA_964551845.1 uncultured Cyanobium sp. | reverse complement strand
GCCTGAGCCTCAGCGCCCACTGCCAAGTAGCCGCAGCAGCTGGTCACGCTTGCGTGTGCGCCGCAGGCCGTTGAGGGCTGGCTTGGCGTGTTCGCGCTGCAGCGCTTCCGCCCGAGTGATCTGGGTTTCAAGCCCATCGAGAAACTGGCGAAACTCCTCCACTGCCTGCCAGCTCTGCTGCAGCTCCATCGGTGCTTCGCTCAGGCGTGGCGCATAGGGAGATCCTGAGCTGGGATGCATCAAGGGGGCCGTTCCCCGAGCCAGGGCCGGCACGCTGCAGCTCGCCGCTCCCGGCAGGGGGATCTGGCCCGCCGCATCGAAACTCACCCGCACCGCCTGTCCGCCCCAGCTGGCTGGCAACGCCTCGAGCTTCAGCGAGAATCCGCATCGCTCAGGATGCCCCTGAACGGCCATGCCCGGCCGGTACTGGTCACAGCGCACAGCCAGCGCCGCCTGACCCGCCACCTGCAACCACACCTGCAGCGCACCATGACCCGTTGCACCCTGCCGGTATGCCCAGCCCTGCAGGGCTGTTCCATCAGGGCTCAGCCCATCAAAATGGCCGACGGCGCCGCACACTTCCGCGCCGAGCACCAGCTGGAGGCGCTCGGCGGTCTGGGCCCGCGCCGGTAGGTGCTGCAACTCCACCCGCACCTGGCCATCCGCCGAGCTGGCCAGCACCTTGGGCACCTGGGTGCCCACCCCTGCAGGCAAGGCGTCGCTTATCCGAAGCTGAAAACCGAAGTTGCCGTCAACGCCCAGCATCTCAGAGACGTCCGGGCGGGGCAGGTTGATCGCCGCTTGAGCGATCAGATGGGGGCCCACCAGCAGCCGTACATCCGTCAACGGCACCTTGGCATCCATTACCCAGCCGCTGATTAGCCCCGGAGTGATCGAATCGATCCCGCCCCGGTGGGTGGGCTTGCGACGCAGCGCTCTGAACAGTGCCAAAATTAATCGCGCCTAATATAGTGATCTAATAGTAATTGGGCCGGGTTGTTTTAAGCCTGCTCCCAGTTCAGAACGGCATACCCAGCAGCCGGAACAGCGACCCGGCGTTGATCAGTGGCGTAATTGGTTCCAACCCCGACCGCAGGCTGTCATTGGCCTTGGCCCAGCCATGGCGGTCCACCACCACCACGTCGCCCTGTTGCAGCGGCGGGTTTTGGCTGGTGCCCATCGGCGCAGTGGGGTTGTAGGCGACGGTGGCCTGGCGGATCGTGCCATTCGGCTCCAGCCGCAGCAGCTGAACGGTGTTGGCGCTCGCCCGCCTTGTGAGGCCGCCGGCCGAGAGCAGTGCCTGCGATAGCGGGCTGTTGGCCTTGATCGCCTGGGCACCCGGGCGCTCCACCTCGCCCACCACATTCACGCTGATGGTGTCGGGCGCAAAGGTCGAGGAGGCCACCTTCAGCAGCTCCGTTTGGCTGAGTTGTTCCGCCCTGGGGATCAACACGCTGTCGCCGTCGTACAGCAACGGGTTCTCGGTGGGTTCGCCAGTTTCAAGCACTTTCAGGAAGTCGTACTGAATCGTGCGCACCGGCGAGTTGGCAGCGCCGCTGCGGCGCTGGATCGTCACTCGGC
>CAZKER010000279.1:0-1971 GCA_964551845.1 uncultured Cyanobium sp. | reverse complement strand
CCACCCTTGCCCCGGCCGGCGGTATCGGTGCCGAGGTTCACCCCCTTGGCGCCCAGCAGTGCCTCGTAAAACGCGGTGAAGTTGAGGCGCTCGCCGCCGTCTTTTTTGGTGCTCACATAGCCGCACTCACGCACGAGCTCTGACTTGGAGACGTCGCCCAGTTCCTTGACCTTGGCAAGCAGTTCGGGACCGATAAACATAGGTTTGAAGCAATATCCTCACTAGGAAGATACCAGCTGGCCCACCACTGTCCAGCCCTAATGTATTTGTGTTGTGTCGGCAGCTCCTAGGGATCAATCGGTAGCGCTTAGCCGCGCCTTCTCTGCTGGAACCATTGAGGGGTATTTATTGGACCAGATCTGGACAGCCGGGTTGGCTGCTTCATAGGCATCCCAGCTGCAGCTATAGGTTCTGAGCGCGCGAGCGCAGTCCAGTGACGCAATGCGTGTCTTCTCAGAGGACTCTGCCTTGATCTGAGCAATACGCCCCTGGAGATGCTTATTGACCTCCCAGACGCTCAACCCTGTCATACCCATCATTTCCATCATGAACTGATTGGCTGGGACATTGTTTTTGAAGCCAACTGACGTTGCTTGCATATTGCCGGCATCAGTCTTTCTTGATGACCAGGCCAGGGTGACGGTGCATTGCGTGACGGTGCATTGCGAACCCCTGGTGCAGAGGGCCTGGTGATGTCTTGCCGGAGGGTGTGCCAGCTTCCAGTTCGTGGAGGTCCAGTTTTGCTCGCTTGCCGAACACCGCGCTTGGCAGCACCGTTGTGGCGCCAAGGGAGGTTCTGATCTGGCTGGATGATCTGACCCCGCACACCTGTTGCAGCTTCTGTTTGATCCCGCTGACAGCAGCCGCCACTACCCAACTGCTGCGCCACCGTTGCTGAGGAACGCTCTGCAGCAATCCTGAGCGCCTGCCGTATTGACATGACAACTGAAAACACAGGCCGCAGGCCGATCGAGTCTGAAACAGGCCAGGCACAGGGAGAGCCGCCGTCGACTTTGTATGGCGCACCTATTGGTGCGATGCAGCCCGATGAGGATTACCGGGTTCTGGAGTCCTCCTACCGCCAGTCAGCTGAATACGCCGCGATGGTGGAGCGCTACCCGCTGCTGCGTAGCTGGATAACGGCCTGCGCTTCTTCTGAGCTGGTGGGCCATCCGCCATCGATTGCTGGCGCGGAAGAACCTGGGGTGACGCTGCAGTGGGAACGCAGCCACGGTGATTAAGGAGCTCGGCAAAAGGGAAAGGCAGCCGAGATGGGTCATCGCCGACCAGTAAGGGGCAGCTCGTTTGCTTCCAGCTGGTTGGCGACAACACCGAGCTTCGGCCCTGGCGCACGCAACAGGCCTCTCCCACCAGTGGCTTCTGCCTGTTTAAAAGCCAGCGCCCGCCCGTTCCCGTCGACTTCGATGCCACTAGCTGATCGAATCCGGCCAGGATCTGTTACTGCCCATGACCGTTGCCCTGGAGCTGGAGTGGGTTTGGCTAGGAAGAGGAAGGCTGACCTGCGCCGTGCAACGGCGGATGGTGATCGAGCTGATCGGCATTTGCTTTGCCCGCTGCCGCGCTGATGGAGCAGCCGGGCGCAAGAGATCAGCGCCGGTGGCTGGCTGCGCGCATCAAATGCACACTGCCAACCGCCGATTTGTTGATCACTCCTCTTCTGAGCTGCCCAGGGGGATCAGCTTGATCTGCTTACGGCCGAGCTTGATCTCGAACTCATCACCGGGCTGTAGGTCGAGCATGGCGGTGTAGGCCTTGCCCACCAGCAGGTTGCCGTTGCCTTGAACAGTTGCGACATAGCTAAGGCTGCGCCCACCCTTGCCCCGGCCGGCGGTATCGGTGCCGAGGTTCACCCCCTTGGCGCCCAGCAGTGCCTCGTAAAACGCGGTGAAGTTGAGGCGCTCGCCGCCGTCTTTTTTGGTGCTCACATAGCCGCACTCACGCACGAGCTCT
>CAZKER010000278.1:0-3585 GCA_964551845.1 uncultured Cyanobium sp. | reverse complement strand
GAAGAAACCGATGTGGTGATCTTTGATGTGTTGGGAGATGTGGTGTGTGGTGGCTTTGCCGCACCGCTTCAGCACGCCCACTACTGCTTGATCGTTACTGCCAACGATTTCGATTCGATCTTCGCGATGAACCGGATCATGCAGGCCATCAATGCCAAGGCCAAGAACTACAAGGTGCGCCTTGGTGGTGTGATCGCCAACCGCTCCGAGGAGACCGATGAGATCGACAAGTTCAATGCCCGCCCAGGCCTGCGCACCATGGCCCATTTCAAGACCGTGGATGCGATTCGCAAGTCCCGTCTGAAAAAGTGCACCATCTTCGAGATGGAAAGCACACCGGAAGTGGATGCGGTGCAGCAGGAATACCTCAACCTGGCCCGCCGGATGCTCGATGACGTCGAGCCCTTGGAGGCCGAATCCCTCAAGGATCGGGAGATCTTCGACCTGCTCGGCTTCGACTGATGGATGGGGGATCCACCCCGCGCCAGCAGAGCTACGGCCAGCTGCTGATCGTCTGTCTGTTGGTGCTGCTCACCTTCACCCTGCCCCAGCCTTGGAATCGTCTTTCCTCCTTGGGCTATTTGCTAATGGCCCTTGTGATGATCAGGGGCCTGGGTAATCCCACCGGCAACCTGCAGTTCGGCACGCTGCCGCGGCGTTTGTTCAAGGGGCTGGGGGTTGCGGCGATTGCGGTTGGTTTGATCTGGTATTTCACCCCGCTGGAGCTGCGCAGCACCGGCATCCCAGTGATTGCCATCTGGGCCTTATTTAGCGCTTGGAGTGCCATTCGCCTGATCAGGGGCCTGGCCCAGGAGCGGCGCGTGTCGGATGTGGTGTTGCGGGGGGCGCTGGCGGGATACCTGATGTTGGGGCTGGCTGCCGGCTTGCTCTGTTGCGCCCTGGAGACGATTGATCCGGCCAGCTTCAGCAATGTGCAGTTACTGCCGCAGGATCTCGGTCAGGCAAGTCCCGTGTGGGGCCTCAATTTTGTGCGACTCAATTACTTCGCCTTTGTGAGTCTCACTACGATGGGCTACGGCGATGTGATTCCCGAGAGCCCCCAGGCCCAGATGGTGAGCGTGGCCATCGCCATAGCTGGCACGTTTTATGTGGCCGCAGTGATGGGGGTGCTGATCAGCCGTCTTACCGTGCAGGAAAGCCAGCAGCCTTAGGGGTGCCCCGCTCCCACCCCTTGACGATTCGGTAAACAACCGGAACCGCGAACAGGCTGAGGGCGGTGGCCACCAGCAGGCCAGAAAACACCACCGTGCCGATACTCACTCGGCTGCCTGAGCCGAAGCCGCTGGCCAGTAGCAGGGGCACGAAGCCCGCCAGTGAGGAAATGGCCGTGAGCAGGATCGGCCGTAGGCGGGCGATGGCGGCGCCCCGTATCGCCGTGTCTAGATCCAGTCCTTCGGCCATGCGCTGGTTGGCAAATTCCACGATCAAGATGCCGTTTTTGGCAGCCAGACTCACCAGCACCAGTAAGCCCATCTGGCCATACACGTCCAGCGGCAAGCCCCGCAGCATCAGGCCGCCGATAGCCCCAAGCATCGCTAATGGCACGGTCACCAGGATGATGAAGGGGTCGGCGAAGTTGTCGTAGAGGGCCGCCAGCACCAGCACCATCACCAGGATCGCCAGGGCGAACACCCGCACGTTGCCGCCACCGGCGCGCGACTCTTCCCGAGCCAGCCCGGCCCATTCCAATTCGGTGCTGCCGCCGAGCTGCCGCTGCACTTGCTCCAGGCTGGCCATTGCCTGGCCACTGCTCACCCCAGGGCGGGGCAGGGCGCGGATGCTGATTGAACGCACCAGCCGGGTGTGGTTGATCGAGGTTGGGCCCGTGTCTTGCTCGATCCGCACCAATTGGGCCAGGGGGATCAGCTGGCCGTCGCGGGTTTTCACCTGCAGAGCGAGCACGTCATCGGCGCTGCGGCGCGAGGCGCCGTCAAGCTGCACGATCACCTTGCGCACCTGGTCGCTCTCGAAGCTGTCATTGACGTAGTCGCTGCCGAAGCTGGCCCCGAGGGTGTCGACCACGGTGCTTAGATCCACCCCGAGGGATGCCATCTGCAGCCGATCCGGCACAAGCTGCACCAGGGGGGCACCAGCGGTGAAGCGGGTTGAAACCCGTTCAAATCGATTGGTGGCTTGGGCGGCGCGGATGAAGGCCTGGGCTTGCTGATCGAAGTCAGAGAGGCTGAGTTGACCGTTGCTGTTGTCCAGTAGTTCCAGCTCGAGCCCCCCTTCTGAACTGAACCCCCGCACGGAGGGGGCCTCGCTGAGCTGCACCACTGCATCGGTGATGCGGCGGCGCAACTCGCCATTGAGTCTCTGTCCCACGGCCCGAGTAGTGGCCTCGGCGCCGCGGCGCTGCTCGATCGGCGCCAAACGCAGGTAGAAAATGCCCTTATTGGGGCTGCTGTCTCCAAAGGAGCGCCCTGCATAGAAGTTGGCCCGTGTGATCAGCGGCTCGTCGGCCACCACCTGGCGCACCTGCTCCAGTACCCGTTGGGTTTGTTGCAGTCCCAGGCCATCGGCCAGGATCACCACCCCCCGCAGCTGGCCGTTGTCCTCCTGGGGGATGAAGGCCTTGGGCAGGGCCTGTAGGGCAAATCCTGTGATCAGTAGGCCGCCCAGCAGCAGGGAAACCACCAGCCGCCGCCGCTCAATAGTCCAGGCCAGCCAGCGCCCGTAGGGCACCTCCAGCCCTTCCAGCCAGCGCCGTGGCGGGTCGATCCAACGCAGCAACCAGGCTGGTTCGCGGCGCTCGGGATTTAGTAGTCGGCTGCCGGCCACCGGCGTGAAGCTCAGGGCATTGAGGGTGGAGAAGGCGATGGCGCCGCTGATCGTGATCGCGATCGGGGCGTACAGCCGGCCCAAGCTGCCCCCCAGACCCAGCACAGGGATGAACACCACCACCAGAGCCAGGGAGGTGGCCACCACGGCACCACCAAGCTCGGCCATGGCTTCACGGGCGGCCTGCAGGGGTGGCTTGCCGGCCTCTAGCCGGCGGCCAATGTCCTCGCTCACCACGATGGCGTCGTCCACCACCAGCCCAGAGGCCAGCACCAAGCCAAACAGGGTGAGGGTGTTGAGCGATTGGCCTGCGAGCTTCAGCACGCTCAGTGAGCCGATCAAGGCCACTGGCACGGCGGCAGCTGTGATCAGGGCCAGGCGGCTGTTGCCAAGTCCAAGAAGTAGCACCAAGAACACCAGCAGCACCGCATCGCGCAGGCTGTCGAGGGTGCCCTGGATGCTGCCGCGCACAAAGTCGGCCTCATCAACGATCAGTTGCTGATCCACCCCCGGCGGAAATTGGGGTGCGAGCTCATCGAGGGCTGCATTCACCGCTTCGCTCACGGCTATGGCGTTGCTGCCGTCGCGCTGGAAAATCACCACGGCTACCGCTGGCCTGCCCTGCAGGTTGGTGGCGATCGTGTCGTAGCTCTCGCTGCCCAGGCTCACCCGGCCCACATCCCGCAGCAGGGTGACGCCGCCATTAGCGCTGCGGGCCACCACCAGTTGCTGGATCTGCTGGGTGATCGCCGGCCCGGTCATGTGCAGTGCGGCCGCGGCTTT
>CAZKER010000277.1:0-4179 GCA_964551845.1 uncultured Cyanobium sp. | reverse complement strand
CTGTATCCCCGACTTGCTGCCTGCGGCCCTGGGCCACTGGGATGGTGACTGCCTAGCCGTCGGCCTATTCGCCGGTGCCGAAGATCGCCCCGACCACCCCCAGCTCGAGCAGCTCACCGCCGCCCTGGGTCAGTCGTTGGCGAGTCGCCTGGAGCAACGCCGCTTTAAGGCCAAGCCCGGCGAATGCCTCAGCCTCGATCGCCTAGATGCCAGCCCCCAGACCCTGATCCTGGTGGGCCTGGGAGCACCGGCCGATTTCAACCTGGCCGGCCTGCGCCGGGCCTGCGCCGCCGCCAGTCAAGCCGCTGCAACCGCTGGAGCAGACCATCTGGCCCTGGCGATGCCGATCGAGGCATTGGCAGCAGGTGCTGCGGCCCAGGCCATGGCTGAGGCCGCCCGTCTTGCCCTGTTCAGCGACCAGCGCTTCAAGGGCGAAGCCGAGCCCCGCAACCTTCCCAGCTCCATCAGCCTGATCGGCGTGGCAGCAAGCGCCAGCGCCGCCCTAGCTGCGGTGGGAGCCACCTGCGCCGGCGTCGAGCTTGCTCGGGAGCTGGTGGCTGCCCCCCCCAACGTGGCCACCCCCCAACACCTGGCCGACACCGCCGCTGCAATTGCCCGCGACTTCGGCGCCCAGCTGCAGCTGCTGGAGCGGGATGACTGCGCCGCCCTCGGCATGGGGGCCTATCTGGGGGTGGCCCAAGGCTCGGATCTGGCGCCTAAGTTCATCCACCTCACCATCAGGCCCGCTGGCCCCGTGCATCGCCGCATCGCCCTGGTGGGCAAGGGCCTCACCTTCGATTCCGGCGGCTACAACCTCAAAACGGCCGGCTCCCAGATCGAGATGATGAAATACGACATGGGGGGCAGTGCCGCGGTGCTGGGCGCCGCTCGGGCCCTGGCCGAGCTCAAGCCCGCCGGGATGGAAGTGCACGTGATCGTGGCCGCCTGCGAAAACATGATCAGCGGCGGCGCCGTGCACCCCGGCGACATCCTCACCGCCTCCAACGGCAAGACCATCGAAATCAACAACACCGATGCCGAGGGACGCCTCACCCTGGCCGATGCGCTGGTGTATGCCTGCAAGCTCGAACCGGATGCGGTGGTCGACCTGGCCACCCTCACCGGAGCCTGCGTGATCGCCCTGGGGGAGGAAATGGCAGGGCTTTGGTCAAACACTGATGGCCTGGCGGAGGCCCTACTGAGCGCCGGCCAGTCTGGCGGCGAAGACCTGTGGCGCATGCCCCTGCGCAGCTCCTACAAGGCCGGGCTGAAGAGCCAGTTCGCCGATCTCAAGAACACCGGACCCCGCCCCGGAGGCTCGATCACCGCCGCCCTTTTCCTACAAGACTTCGTCACCCCCAAACTGCCTTGGGCCCACCTCGACATCGCCGGCACAGTTTGGAGCGACAAAGGGCGAGGTGCCGATCCGGCTGGTGCCACGGGCTTTGGCGTGCGCACTCTGGTGAACTGGATCTGTTCCGGGGCGCATCTCGAAGCCGCCGCCTAAGTTTGGAGGCCTGACGCCTTAGGAATCTACGTGGCCGTTCAGAAGATCCGTTGGTATGTCAAAGCCCAGCTCGGCGTGCTGCTGCTGCCTGCCGGGCTCTGCCTGTTTGGTGAGGCGGTGATCCGCAAAGGAATGCAGGTGCTCGCCGCCGCAGGCAAATTAGAAACCCTGACCAGCCCCGGGCCCTGGTTTTGGTACGGCACATTTGGCCTGATTCTGATCAATGCCGGTGTGGGCCTGATGATTGAGAGCGGCTTACTAAGGGGTTATCCCGGTCGCAATTGAGCCTCAGGCGGCCACACCCAGGGTCGCCGTCCGAGCAACGCCGGCCCCCAGGCTGGCCCGCATCTCCGCAGGCGACTCCAAAGCATGGATCTGCCAGCGGGCTCGCTCGCCGCAGAGGAGCAGGAGGCGATCGAGGTCATCAGCGGCCTGCTTTGGGCTCGCGTAGGGGCCTACATGGCGGGTATGCAGCCCGTCGCGAATGGTCAGCAGATACATACAAGACTGCTCACGAACTTCACAAGATCGTAGGCAGATCTGAGTTGGTTGAGGGGGGCGGAAAGCCGCTCCATCACAGCCGTCTAGCGCCCAGCAAACGATTGGGTCCTTTAGATTTTCCTCAGCATTGGGTGATCCCAGGGCTGCTAGCGCTCCCCCAAGAACGACCATTGGTCAGGGCTTCCTACCAGAAATCCAGGCCACACCGCTGCGGGCGCGCTTGCCCCACACCGAATCCAGCCGCCGATCTCGGCCGCAGGCCCAGCGGTAGTAGTTGTATTTGACGCTGTTTAGATCCGCATAGTTCTGGTGGTAGCCCTCCGCAGGCCAAAAGCGGTTGAGAGGCTTGATTTGCACCTTCAAGGCCTCTGCCGGACGGCCCAACTCTGCCGCCGCCGAGCGCAGGCTGGCCTGGGCTTGGGTTTGTTGATCGGAGCCGCTGGTGAAAATCACCGGCCGATAGGAGCTACCGCGATCGCAAAACTGACCGCCGCCATCGAGGGGGTCGATGTTGCGCCAGTAAGAGCGCAGCAGGGTGGCGTAGCTGATCCGGGCGGGATCAAACCGCACCCGCACCACCTCTTGGTGGCCAGTGCCCCCAGCGGATACCTGGCGATAGGTGGGGTTGGCTCCAGCGCCACCGCTGTAGCCACTCTGGGCATCCAGCACCCCGGGGAGCCCTTCGAGGTCGTGTTCCAGACACCAGAAACAGCCGCCTGCAAGCACGGCTTCCTGAGGCGCCGCACCAGCCTGGGCGGGAGCTGCGCATATCAGAAGCAGCAAGCTCAGCAGCCAGGCCAGGGGACGGGCCAGGGACAAGGGGGGTCGGGTCATCGGGCTTCCAGCACCTGGTCAAAGATGGCGGATGCTGCCCGCTGGGTGACGCCCGGCTCTCCCAGTTCCAACCGCAGACGGCGATATCCCTCAAGCATGGTGTGGCGTGCCCCATGGCTGGCATCAAGCACGAGCAGGGGTAGGGCCTCCCGCACGATTGCCGCCGCCGTGAGGTCCTCCTGCAGCAGCTCCGGTACTAACCGCTCTCCCAGCACCAGGTTTACCGGGGAAATGTGGGGCACACTGAACCGCAGGATGTGGCGGGCCACAAAGGCTGTCACCCGACTAACGCGATAGACCACCACCTGGGGCACACCCCGCAAGGCCAGTTCCAGATTCACCGTGCCCGATTTGGCGAGGGCCACATCGGCGGCGGCGCAGAGGCAGGCTTTGAGCTGGTCGGAATCGGCGGCGGCAATGATATCTGCCCGCACCCCGGCCTTACTCAATTGCCGCGACAGATGGGCCTCGAAGCCGGGCAACCCCGCTGGCACCACCACCTGCAGCTCAGGCCGCTGGCGCTGCAGCTCGGCCGCCGCCGCCACGATATGGGGCAGCATGTAGCGAATCTCCTGGCGGCGCGATGCTGGCATCAGCAGCAGCACCGGCGCATCGCAGCGCAGCCCGAGCTGCAGGCGTGCCTCCTGCTGACTGGGCACTTCACCGATGGTGTCGAGCAGGGGATGGCCCACGTAGGTGACATTGGCTCCACGGCAGCGGTAGAAGCGAGCCTCCTCCTGAAAGATCGCCAGGATCTGATTGGTGAAACTGATCAGATTGGAGCGGCCGCCGTTGCCGAATTTGAATGCCCACTCCTGCGGGGCGATGTAGTAGGTGACAGGCACCTTGGGAAATCGGCGTTTGAGCCGTAGACCCAGGCTCACATTGGGCCCCATGTAGTCGATCAGCACCACCCCATCGGGAGGGTCGCGGCGAAACCAACGCTTCAAGCGCCGCTGCAGCCTCAAAGTCGGCAACACAAACGGAATCGCCTCCAGCAGGCCGATGGCGCCCATCCGCGTTGTATTGGCCAGAAGCGCCGCACCAGCGCGCTCCATGCGCTCACCACCGAGGGCCACGATTTCGAGATCGAGCTGGCGACGCCGGGCCTCCTCGTGCAAAGCCTTGATCAACAGCGATCCCTGCAAATCCCCGGACACCTCACCGGTGCTCACCAGCAACCGCAGCATCAGCGCGCCCCCGGGATCGGCCCGCGGCGGGAGGGGCCGATGGAGGCTTCCAGAAAAGTACAGAGCTGATCTGCTGCGCCGCTAAGGGGCTGGGAGCGCAGCTGGCCAAGGGCTTCTGCCAAGGTGAGGCCGCTCCGGTAGAGCAGG
>CAZKER010000276.1:0-4964 GCA_964551845.1 uncultured Cyanobium sp. | reverse complement strand
CGACAGGGCCAGGCCCTGCTCGCCCTGGGTCTGGCGGAGCGGCTGCACGGGCTGCAGCAGGAGGCTCCGGCTGCCCTGGCCACCGTGCTGGCCCGGCGCGAGGCCCTGCTGCGGCTGGTGGATCCCGTGGCTCTGGGGGATTTCCGCTGGCTGGCCTACGGCCGGGGCGTGGATAGGCCAGCATTGCTGGCCCCGCCACGGTTTCTGCAGGAGCCGGGTCGCTGACCCCAATGGTTCGCCAGTCTGCCTAACTTCCCACCGACCAACGCTCCACCGGCCTTGGCGGATCCCTTTCGACTGCTGGAAGCCCTGGTGCTGCTGGCCCTGTTGGCTGGATTGCTGGGATTGCTGCTGCGCCGCAATCTGTTTCTCAAGTTGCTGGCCATGGATGTGATGGGTAGCGCCGTGGTGGCACTGTTTGTGCTGCTGGCCGCCCGCGGCGGCCTGCGCACGCCGATTCTCGAGGCACCACAGCTGCCCCAACCGGCACTGGCCTGGGCCGATCCCATGCCCCAAGCCGTGATCCTCACTGCGATTGTGATCGGCCTCTCGATCCAGGCGCTGCTCCTGGTGGTACTCACCCGCCTGGCCCGGATCGATCCCCTGCTCGACACCGCCAGCTTCGAGCAGCTCAGCGGTGCTTCTAGCCATGGCTGAGATCTCCTCCGCCCTGCTGACGGCCTGGTTGCTGCTGCCGTTGCTGGCAGCTTTCACGGCGCCGCTGCTGCCGTCGCTGGCCCGGCCCCTGGCCCTGCTGTCCGCCATGCTCAGCGCTGGCATGGGCCTGGCCCTGAGCGCCGGGCTGGGGCCCTGGAGCCTGGAGCTGATCGGCCCGCTGGGGGTGCTGCTGCAGTTCGATGCCACCGCGGCGCCGTTCGTGCTGCTCAACGGTCTGGTGGTGCTGGCGGTGCTCTTGGACGGCTGGCGACAACCGCTTAATGGCCCGTTTGCGGTGTTGCTGATGGTGCTGCTGGCGGGCCTCAATTCAGCCTTCGTTGCGGTTGATCTGGTGAGCCTCTATGTGGCGCTCGAGGTGGTGGGCATCACCGCCTTCCTGCTGATGCTGGGTCAGCGCAGCGGGCTGCAGCTGTGGATCGGCCTGCGCTACTTGCTGGTGGGCAACACCGTGATGGTGATCTATCTGCTGGGCGTGGCGCTGCTCTACCTGCGGAGCGGTAGCTTCCGGATGCAGGCTCTCGCCGATCTCGCACCGGCCGATGGCGCCACCAGCATCACGCTGGCGCTGCTGCTAGTGGCGCTGCTCACCAAGGCAGGCGTGTTCGTGAGTGGTCTTTGGCTGCCGCGCACCCATGCCGAGGCCCCGGCCGATGTCTCGGCACTGCTCTCCGGGGTGGTGGTGGCCGGTGGGCTCTGTCCGTTGCTGCGGCTCAGCCAGGCTGTGCCCATGCTTCAGCCGCTGCTGGTGGCTATCGGCCTGGCCAGCGCCCTGCTTGGGGTGAGCTACGCGCTGGTTGAAACCGACCTCAAGCGCCTGTTGGCCTGGAGCACCCTTTCGCAGGTTGGTCTGGTGATCATCGATCCCTTCGTGGGCGGGGTGTATGCCCTGACCCATGGCCTGGCCAAGGCGGGGCTGTTTCTGCTGGCCGGCCGGGTGGGGGAGCGCAACCTGTTGCGGTGGCGGCAGTCGGCCCTGCCTCTCCAACAGGCCGTGCCCCTGTGGCTGGGGGCGCTCTCAATCGCCGGAGCCCCGCCGCTGCTGGGGTTTTGGGCCAAGGAGGGGCTTAGCCGCGGTGTCAGCGGCCCGGCCAGCAGCGTGCTGCTGGTGGCGATGGTGGGCACAGCGGCGGTGTATGCCCGCCTGTTGCTGAAGCCCCTGGCTCCGGCCTCCGGCCCCTTGCCCCTAGGCCAGGCGTTGCTGGCGCTGCTGCTGCTGGCCGGCGGGCTGTTGTTGGCGCCGCTGCCGGCCCAGGGCAGTTTGCTCAAGGCCGCAGCGGTTCTGGTGGCCGGTGCGGGTCTGGAGTTGTTGCTGGATCTGGGCCGTCCAGCCCTGCCAAAGCTGGAGCGTCTTGACGACTTGCTCGGCGGCATCGCTGTGGTGGGGGTCGTTCTGATGGCGCTGTTGCTGGGTGGAGGGGTGCCATGGGCCGTGTGATCACCGTGGTGTTGCGGCTGCTGATCTGGCTGCTGCTCACCGGCGACCTGAGCCGGGTGAATGTGCTGATCGGTTTGCTGGTGGCGGTGCTGTTGCCGATGTCCCGCCGCAGCCGCCGTCTGCCCCTGCGCCAGCTGCTCGTGGCCCTACGCGACAGCCTGCTGGCGATCCCCCAGGCCTTCGCCGAAGGGTTTGTGCTGCTGCGTTCGGGGCGCACCCTCACCGAGACGCTCGAAACCCAGGGCTTCAGCGATTCCGGCTCAGCCCTGCTGATCTTTCTGGAGGTGTTCCGCGTGACGCTCACCCCGTTCACGATCGCCCTTGGGCTGGATGCCGATGGCCGGGCCTTTCGGGTACACCGGCTGGCACCCCCGGATGTGCGGCAATGACAGGTACCTGGCTGGAGCTGGTGCAGCTGGGCATGGTGGTGGCCCTGCTGCTGCCAATTCTCGTGGCCTGCCGCCGCAGCGACGTGTGGCATCGTCTTGCAGCGCTGGCCAGCCTCTCCACGAAGGTGGCCCTGCTGATGCTGGTGGTGTCGGTGGTGCGTGACGACTGGATGGTGGGGGTTGTGGGCGTGATCGTGCTCAGCGTCGGCAACGCTGCGGTGCTGCTGCTGGCCAACCTGCTGCGGGGGGTGGACCACTGATGCTCACCCTGCTTCCCCTCGCTGCCCAGCGCTTGCTGGAGGCGCTGAGCGACCTGCTGCTGGTGATCGGTCTGGTGCTGTGGTTCAAGGGAACCTGGCCGCTGCTGGGCCGCAGCAGCTTTCTGCACAAGCTCCATTTCCTGGGCATTGGCGACACCCTGGGCTCCGCGCTGATGCTGCTGGGGCTGCTGTTGAGGCTCAACCGCGAGTGGCCCCTGCTGCTGCTGGCGCTGATCTCGCTGGTGATCTGGAACACGATCTTCGGTTACGTGCTGGCCAGCTGCTCCCAGGTGAGCCATGCCGGAGATCCCGATCTGGAGGGGCGTTCATGACCCTGACGCAGGACATCCAGTTGCTGCTGCCGCTGACGGCCCTGCTGCCTCTCACCGCGATCCTGCTGGTGGCCCAGAGCAACCCGTATCAGACCTTGGTGCTGCGGGGCCTGCTCGGGGCGGTGTCGGCCCTGATCTATGCCCTGCTGGGCGCGGCCGATGTGGCGCTCACCGAGGCACTGGTCGGCACCCTGCTCTCCACCACCCTCTATGCAGTGGCGCTGCGCTCCTCAATGGTGCTGCGGGTGGCGGTGGCGGCTGAGTTGCCACCCGAGCCGTTGCGCCAGCAGCTGTGCCGATGGCTCGATCCCTTGCATCTGCGTCTTGAGCTGCTCGGCCCGGCCGATGCCGACCTGCATGCCGTGCTCGAGTCCGCTGGGGCAAGCTCGTTCCGCCTGCTGCTGCACAACCGTCAGCTGCTGGAGCGGCTGGAGGGGCTGCCTGGAGCCCAGGGGTGGAGACAGGCCGGCCACCAGCTCGAGCATCGCTCCGCTCTGCCACTGACGCCCGCTGTGGCCCAGCCCGATCAGGAGTACCACCCATGAGCCCGTTCCTTTCTGCAGCTGGCCTGCGGCCGCTCCAGCTGCTCTACTGCCTGGCGGCGGTGCTGCTCTGCCTGGCGCCGCTGGTTCTGGTGCTGCCGCAACCGCTGCCCCTGGGGGAATCCCTGCAGCTGCTGCTGGATGCCGGCGGCGTGCCCAACCTGGTGACCACGGTGATCCTGCACACCCGCCTCTACGACACGGTGGCGGAGGTGGTGGTGTTCACCCTGGCCTCGATCGGCGTGCGCTGGATCCTCAGCGGCGAACCGCAGCAGCTGCGCATCCGGGCCCTGCAGGACCCCCCCTCGGTGGTGCTCTGCCAGCTGGGGGCCACAGTTTGCGCGCTGGTGGCAGTGGAATTGGCTCTGCGCGGCCACCTCTCCCCTGGCGGCGGTTTTGCGGCCGGCGTGGCCGGCGGTACCGCCATCGGTCTGCTACTGATCAGCGGCTCGGCTCAGTTGGCTGACCGGCTCTATCAGCACTACCGCGCCGACCTCTGGGAAAAGGCGGCGGTGGTGGCTTTTGTGCTGGTCGCCTTGGTGGAGTTGACCGGCATCGTGCCTGGCGTTTCGGGTGGCTTTGGGCAGATCGACAGTGGCGGTTGGATCCCCCTCCTTAATGCTCTGGTTGGGGTAAAGGTGACGCTTGGGTCCTGGGCGATGGTCCAACTGCTGGTGCGTTATCGAGGCCTTCTTTAGATCTGAAACTCCTGCCTCAATTCAAGCTGTCTCCAGCCACTGGTTGAGGGCCTGGGGCTGCTGGGTGGGACTGCTGGTGATTTCAATAATCCGCCCGCTGGCGGCTGGGGTTTCCAGGGCTTCTAGGCACACCCGAGCCACCAGGCGGCGGGGCAGGCTGCTGCTCTCCTGCTGGTTGGGGCCGGAATAAACCAACCCCTCCCTTTCGCTGCGGCTGTCGTCCTCACTGAGGCCGCCGGGGCGCACCACGGTCCAGTCGAGACCGCTTTCTTCAAGCCAGCGCTCGCCTAGGCGTTTCCACACCAGGATCAAGCCAAACAGGTTTAGGGGGTGCTGCCAGCGACCGGCGCAGAGCGAACTCACCAGCACCACCCGCTTCAGGCCCACCGCCTGGCAGGCGCGGATCTGGTCGCGCACCCCGAAGGCATCCACCTTGAGGGGGCCGGCCAGATCCACTGATGGCCTGGCGCCAGTGGCGATCACCAGGGAGTCACAGCCGCTCAGGGCGGCATGCAGGGCCTCGGTGGCACTGAGATCCAGTCGCCGTACATCGAGCCGCCCTTGCTGCTCTGCTTCGGCCAGGGCAGCTGGCAGCACGGAGCCGGGCCGCACGATCGCCCGCACCGCCGG
>CAZKER010000275.1:0-7087 GCA_964551845.1 uncultured Cyanobium sp. | reverse complement strand
GCCAGCGGCATCGGCAGGCCCCGCAACCCCTCGTAGCCGATCAGCAGCAGCACCGACCCGAGCGCCGTGCCCAGCAGGCGCTGGCTGCCCAGGGCCAGCGCGCCGCCGTAGGTGCCGGTGGACACCGCTAACACCGCCAGGGACACGTATTGGCTATCCCCCACCCCCGACAAGCTGGCGAAAGCGTTGCCGAGCCCTGCGGTGAAGGCGGTGCGCAGGCCGTTGCGGTTGATCACAGCGGAGCCATCCGGTTCAGCCCGCCCAGGCAGGCATGCAGCGGGCGCCCCTCCTCCGCGAGGGCCAGCAGCGGCAGCAGTGGGAGCTGCAGCTGCTGGGCCAGCTGCTGCCAACGCTGGGGCTCACGCCCTGGGGTCGGCCCGGGCTCTCCGCTGAGCTGCCGTTGCAGCTCCTCCACCGCGTGCCGCAGCAGATCGGCCTGCAGGGTCTGCTGCTCGGGCAGGCCGGCCATCAGCCTCTCCCAAGCGATCCAGTGAAAGTGGGCGAGCTGCCACAGCCGCAGCCGTTGCTCCCAGCCGCTGCGCTTCAGGGCCTGATGGCGAGGGCCTTTGCGTTCCTGAGCTACCAGTTGTTCGATCCGTTGCAGGTCGTTGGTGAGCGGGGCGGTATCCAGTGGATTGGGCTTGGATCGCCGTTGGGCTAGCCAGTCGCTGTAGGCCTGCAGCTGGTTTTGCAGAGAGCGACGCAGGCGGCCATCGGCGGCATTGAGTTCACTAATGCTGTTTTGCGGCCAGAACAGCAGGCCCACCAGGATCGCCACAATGCAACCCACCACCGTGTCGAGGGCTCGGTTGAACACGTAGTCCCAGCCCAGCGCCGTATGGCCGGGAAGCATCAGAAACATCACAGCGACCAGTGAGGCCGTGTTGAGGGCGCTCTGCCAGCCCAACAGCTGTAATACAGGAATCATCACCAGCATCGACACCAGGACGCCGATCCAACCGCCAAGGATTGTGTGCACCAAGAAGGTGATCAAGCCCCCCGCCACAGTGCCCAGGATGCGGCCGCTGGCTGCCTGCAGCGTGTGGTCGTCGTTATCGTCGACAACCATCACCACTGCTAACAGTGGGTACCAGGCAAATTGGATTCTTTCGGTCCAGGCGGCAATAGCGGCTGTAACGAGCACAGCTACAAAGAGCTTGAGGCTGTTGCGCAGCAGCTGGTTTTGCACTGTCTGCGGCAACGCTGAGCTGCGTAGAGCTTATGGGCACCAGCCCCCTTGCGCTTGGCTCTCTTGAGAGGGCGGCCAACGACACCTTGATCAACGACCAGTAGATGGTCTCGATAACTGCATGCCGCTAAACCCCTTCATGGTGGGGACAGGAGTCTCAGCACCAGCTATCAGGATTTTGCTGAGCTTTCCAGATCCTCTCTCAGGGCGATCTGCTTTGAATGCCCCGACCTAGAGCTGGCTTCTGCACACAAAACAATAAATAACGTCAAACAACCACTTTCTTGGCATTTATCGGCATCTGCCGTTAGTTTCAAGTTGATTCTTAGCGCCATGCACCGTTAGAAATGTCCACAATTGCGGATGTAATCGTTGGCGTGCTGAAGGATGCCTCGGTTAAGAGAATCTACGGAATTCCCGGCGATTCCCTTAACGGCTTCACCGATGCTCTCCGCCGCGATGGTTCGATTGCCTGGCAGCACGTGCGCCACGAGGAGGCGGGGGCTTTGGCGGCGGCTGCCGAAGCAGCGCTGACGGGGGAATTGGCTGTTTGTGTGGGTAGTTGCGGGCCAGGAAGCATCCACCTGATCAATGGCCTTTATGACGCGACCCGCAGCCGTGTTCCCGTGTTAGCGATCGCGGCGCAGATTCCCGCTGCGGAAGTAGGCGGCAGCTATTTTCAGGAGACCCACCCGCAGGAGGTTCTGCGGGAGGCCTCCGTGTATAGCGAGCTGGTGAGCGACCCCGAGCAGCTGCCGCGGGTGCTTGAGATCGCCATGCGCACGGCGATTGAGCGTAGGGGTGCTGCGGTGGTGGTGATCCCTGGGGAGATCTTTCTGAAAAAGAGCAAGCCGCATCGCCCATCAGCGCCGATTCGATTCGTGCCAAGGGTCATGCGCCCCACCGATGATGGTTTGAAGGCGGCCGCCGATCTACTCAATGCTGCCAAAAGGGTCACCATCTTTGGTGGTGCAGGTGTGGAAGGCGCCCATGCTGAGTTGCTGGCGATTGCCGAGAAGCTGAAAGCGCCGGTGGTTCATGCTCTGCGGGGCAAGCAATTCATCGAGTATGAGAACCCCTATGACGTCGGTATGACCGGCCTGCTGGGATTCACATCCGGCTATAGGGCGATCGAGAGTTGCGATGTTTTGCTACTGCTGGGCACCGATTTTCCCTACCAGCAGTTTTATCCCTCCAAGGCAAAAATTATCCAGGTTGATATTCGGGGCGAGAACCTTGGCCGGCGCACGCCCATCGATGTTGGCCTTGTGGGCAGTGTCAAAGACACCGTGCAGGCCATCCTGCCGATGCTGAAGGATCAGTCAATCACCCAGCATCTGGATTCCTCAAAGAATCACTATGTGCAGGCGAGAAAAGGTCTCGACGAACTGGCGATTAATGATCACAACAGATCGCCTATTCATCCGCAGTATCTGACGCGCATGGTGAGCGACTTGGCTTCTGAGGATGCGGTCTTCATTCCGGATGTGGGTTCGCCCACCGGCTGGTCTGCCCGCTATCTGCGTATGAATGGCCAGCGCAATCTGATTGGCTCCTTTTCGCACGGCACGATGGCCAACGCCCTGTCTCAGGCGATTGGGGCCCAGTCGGCATTCCCCAAGCGGCAGGTGGTGGCGCTGGCAGGAGATGGAGGTTTGGCGATGTTGCTGGGTGAGCTGCTGACCTTGCGCCAGAACAAGCTGCCAGTGAAAATCGTCGTTTTCAACAATTCCTCGCTCAACTTTGTCGAGCTGGAAATGAAGGCCAATGGCTTTGTCAATTTCGGCACCGACCTTGACAACCCCGATTTTGCTGAAGTGGCTAAGTCGATCGGCTTGTTTGGCCAGCGGGTGGAGAAGCCCGATGATCTGGAAGCAGCCCTGCGGGCAGCCTTTGCCCACGACGGTCCGGCTTTGGTTGATGTGGTCACGGCCCGCGAAGAGTTGATCATCCCGCCAACCATCACGGTTGAACAGGCGAAGGGCTTCTCCCTGTTTGCCTTGCGCACCATTCTGTCTGGCCGCGGCGAAGAGCTGATTGATCTGGCAGATACCAACGTGCTGCGCAGACTGCTCAACTAACGCGATCCAGCTAACGCGATCCGTAAGGGGTTGGCCTGGCCCTTGGCACTGGCTTAACCCTTGGCAATCGATGGTGATGTCATCTTGGCGGGGTCAACGATGCGGTCAAAATCCGCTTCGCTCACCAGGCCAAGGCCCAGGGCGGCCTGCTTGAGGGTGAGATTGTTCTCCAATGCATGGTGGGTGATTTGGGCTGTCTTGTCATAGCCAATTACCGGAGAAAGGGCTGTTGCAAGCATCAGTGAGCTCTCCACATAGGCCGCAATCTTTTCGCGATTTGGTTCGCAGCCTTCCACTAGAAACTTGCGGAAGTTTGTGCAGCCATCGGTCATCAGCGTGATCGAGTTGCAGATGTTGTGAATGATCAGGGGCTTGTAGACATTCATCTCCAGATAGCCACTCGCCCCGCCAAAGCCCACCGCCACATCGTTGGCCATCACCTGCACCGCCAGCATGGTGAGGGCTTCGCATTGGGTTGGGTTCACCTTGCCCGGCATGATTGATGAACCTGGCTCATTTGCTGGGATCTGCAACTCTGCAAAGCCGGCGCGTGGTCCGCAGGACATCAGCCGAATGTCATTGGCAATCTTGTAAAGCGAAACGGCGAGGGTGCGGAATGTGCCTGAAAGCTGAACTAAGCCATCATGCGCTCCCTGAACGGTGAACTTGTTGGGCGCCGAGATAAACGGCAGGCCGGTCAGCTGGGCGAGTTCTGCGGCTGTCTCTTCGGCAAAGCCACTGGTGGCATTGAGCCCAGTGCCAACTGCGGTGCCGCCAATTGCCAGTGGATAGACACCCTTGAGGGCATCGCGCAAGCGTTCGAGATCGTCCGCAAGCATGCCGCTGTAGCCCGACCATTCCTGGCCAAGCGTTAATGGCGTGGCGTCCTGCATATGGGTGCGCCCGATCTTGACAATGTCATTCCACAGGGTCGCTTTGGCCGCGATGGCATCATGCAGCGCCTGAACTGCCGGCATCAGGCGAGTGGTGGTTTCTACGGCCGCCGCCAGATGCATCGCCGTCGGGAATGTGTCGTTCGACGACTGCGACATATTCACATGGTCATTGGGATGCACGGGTGTCTTGGTACCCAAGGCAGTGCCGGCGATCTGGCAGCTGCGGTTTGAGATCACCTCATTCACATTCATGTTGAACTGGGTGCCGGAACCGGTCATCCAGACGTGCAGCGGAAACATGTCGCGATGCTGGCCCGCCAGGATCTCGTTGCAGCTCTGCACGATTAATTGATGGACGTTGCCGGCAAGCCGTTCGTGGGCATGGTTCACATTGGCGGCGGCCTTCTTCAGTTGGGCGTAGGCGCTGACCATTTCAGCTGGAATCAGCTCCTTGCCAATGCTGAAGTGTTCTAGCGATCGTTGGGTCTGGGCTCCCCACAGCCGGTCGGCCGGAACGGCGACTGTGCCGAGGCTGTCGGATTCGTTGCGTATGTCCGTCATCAAGACCACAAGGTCATTGGCTCCTATTCTAAACGTTCGCAACGATCCTTGTTAATCCAGGCGCCTGATTTAGATTGGATCGAAATACCAGCAGGGCTGGACAACAAATGCTCAAATGTATTCGTTTGTGGACAGGCGAGGATGGCCAGTCCCATTTTCAGAGTGGCGCGATTGAGCTGGAAGCCGGAGTCCGTGGTGATTTCCTAAGCCAAAAAACGGATGCTGTCAGCATTGCGTTTCAGGAAACGGATTCAGGCGGCTCTTTCGATTGGCATACGGCGCCAGCGCGCCAGTTTGTGATCACCCTGAGTGGCACTCTCGATTTTGTGACTCGCGAAGACAAGCATTTCACCCTTGATCCCTCCACACTGCTGCTGGCAGAAGACACCGCAGGCGGCGGCCATTCCTGGAGGTTGCTGGATGCGGAGCCCTGGCGGCGCATCTACGTGGTGTTGGCACCTGGTGCTGATGTTCGTTTTAAAGCAGAGGTGCAGTCATGACCAGTGCAGCCATGACCAGCGCATCGGTTGATGTGCTTCTGGTTGGAGCCGGGATTATGAGCACATCGCTGGGTGTGTTTCTCAAAGAGTTGAAGCCGGATCTGACGATCGAGATGATCGAACGGATGCCCCAGGAAGCTCAGGAGAGCTCTGGTGCGTGGAACAACGCCGGCACGGGCCATGCGGGGAATTGTGAGCTGAACTTCACGCCGATGCGTAAGGACGGCACGATCGATATCGCCACAGCCCTGGAGGTCAATGTCGAATTTGACCTGTCCCGCCAGTTCTGGTCATATCTGCTGGGGAAGGGATTGATCGATTCGGCTGACAGCTTTATCCATCCTGTTCCCCACATGAGCTTTGTGATGGGCAGCGATAATCAGGCTTTTCTGAAGAAACGCCACGCCTTGATGAGCGCCCATCACTGCTATCACGGCATGGAGTATTCCGAAGACCATGCCAAGATCGCCGAATGGGCCCCCTTGGTGATGGAGGGGCGAGATCCGAACCAGCCGGTGGCCGCTACCCGCATCAATAACGGTGCCGATGTCAACTATGGAGCTCTGACAGGCAACCTGCTCAATGTGCTGCGCAAGCACAATGATTTCAAGGTGCACTTCAACGAAGCTGTAGTCGATCTGCAGCGCCGGCCTGAAGGTGGCTGGCGGGTTGTAGTTAAGAATGAAGCCACGGGTGGCGAGCGCACAATCGATGCGCGCTTTGTGTTTCTAGGCGCGGGCGGTGCCGCCTTGACCCTGCTTCAGAAGTCTGGCATTCCGGAATCCCATGGCTATGCCGGATTCCCCGTGAGCGGGGTTTGGTTGCGCTGCGAGAAGCCCGAGGTGGTGAACCGGCACCGAGCCAAGGTCTATGGCAAGGCGGCAGCGGGCTCACCGCCGATGTCCGTGCCCCACCTCGACACCCGCATCATTGATAGCAAGCGCTGGCTTTTGTTTGGCCCCTATGCAGGTTTCTCCACCAAATTCCTGAAGAATGGTTCCTATTGCGATCTACCGCGATCATTGCGCCTAGCTAATATCTTGCCCATGCTTTCCGTGGCTAAAGATAATTTCCCCCTGGAGGAATATCTGGTGGGCCAAGTTTTGCAGAGCAAGGCCCATCGCTTCAACGTGCTTAGGCAGTACTACCCAGGCGTGCAGGAGGGCGACTGGGAGCTCGCGGTGGCTGGCCAGAGGGTGCAAATTATTAAAAAAGAGAAGCATTTTGCCGGTCAGCTTGAATTCGGCACTGAGATCGTGGCAGCAGCAGATGGCAGCCTGGTGGCGTTGCTTGGAGCTTCTCCCGGGGCTTCAACGGCCACTTACATCATGGTCACCATGATTGAAACGGTTCTGCGTGATGAACTCATTGGCGACTGGAAAGCGAAAATGAGCGAGATCATTCCCTCCTATGGGCACGATCTCAAGCAGGATGCGGTCATGTTGACCAAGGTGCGCGCTGAAACGGCTGAAGTCCTTGGTTTGCAAAATGCTTGATTCGCACTGATTCGATCCTGGGGGCACGCTGATCGACCTTTTCAAACCCCTGGTGCTCGATCCAGGCAACGTCTGCTTCCAGAGCTGGAAGCGAGCGGGCCATGGCCCGGTGAGCTGCCCGTGACCCCGGTTCGTGTGCCGGCAGCGGCTGCCTTGGCGTCGCTGGCTTGTTGGTTGCTGCTGGGGCTGCTGTTTGGGCTGCTGATGGGGCCCTATCAGGCCCTCTCCGAACTCGGCTTCCGCTTGCAGCGGGGGCTCTGGTTGGCGGCTCAGCCCCAGCCCGTGCTCGGCTGCGTGGTGGTGTTTGCGGCCACGAGCCTGCTGGTGCTGCTGGCCTGGGGGCCTCTGAGCGCGGGCCGTGGTG
>CAZKER010000274.1:0-6157 GCA_964551845.1 uncultured Cyanobium sp. | reverse complement strand
TGCGCGTGATCAGCGGCGCTGCCAACAGTGCGGCCATCTCCAACCTGAACGACAGCACCAGCCCCTCCCAGACGGTGCAGCTGGCTGCTCCAACCCGTGCGGGCAGCACCACGCCGGTGGCGGCGATCACGGGCTCGAATCAGGGCGACAATCCGTCCAGCCCCACCCTGAATCTGAGCATCGGCGCCAACAGCGGATCACAGGTGGCACCCAACGCCCTCACCTCCCCTGTCAGCAGCGTGGCCGAGGCGAGCGCCTTGTTCAGCAACAGCACAGCGAGCTCCCATGCCCTCAACTCCGGCAGCGGTTGGGGCCAAGCATCGCTCAACGGCAGCTCCTCCTTCGGCGATCTCAATGGCGATGGGCGACTCGATTTCTTTGATCCTGCCGGCAACAACGCCATCGCAACGGTGCAGGGGCTCAGCTTCAACCTCTGGAGCATCCGCGCGGCTGGTGATGTCAACGGCAATGGCGTCGATGATGTGCTGCTCTCGCTCGCACCGCAGGGCCCGGCCTACGTCCCAACGAGCAGCGGCGAGCCCACGGCGCTGCAATCGGTGCTGGTGGATGGCTCGCTGTTCGAGATTGACAGCAGCACCAACAGCTTCCGACTCGACCAACTCAAGACACCGCTCAATCCCTACAGCCGCAATCAGCTCTACGACGTCGCCAGCACCTCCACCAGCGATTACAAACCGTCGCTGCAGAACTGGTTTGATCCGATTCTCAGCTTCACACCGGGTTCGCTGACAGCGGCATCCACTGGAACGTCCACCAACCCAGGTTCAGCAGCTGAATCTTTTGCACCACCGTGTGCGGCCGTGAGCCCCGAGGGTGAAACCACACTGTTCTTCACTGGCGCCGACAACAATGGCAGCACATCCAAAGCCAGCGGGCTGTGGATGGCCTATCAGGACAGCGCGGGCAACTGGCAACAGATGCAGTGCCCAGTGGGGAGCAATGCCAACAACACCTCGCCCAGCGCCACCTACTTCGAAGGCAACCTCTACGTTGCCTACACCGATGTCAACCGAGACATCTACATCGCCGTCTGCTCCGGCTCCCCGGAGGATTCAGCCAGCTGGACCAGCTACCAGGTCATCACCACGTCCAATGGGGCCAATGTCGATGAATCGACCGCCTATTCGCCAACCCTGATTGCGGAGAATGGACGCCTGGCCCTCTATTTCCCGACCAACAACGGCGGAAATTACTCCACAACCTACCAATACGTTCGCTATCTCTACAGCAACGATCCTTCCGACAGCTCCGCCTATGGCAACTGGGGCGCATCTCTGGATGCGACCATAGGCCGCTACAGCGGAATCAGCGGCCAGCTGGCTTCCAGTTACGAAATCACCTCTCCAATCGCCGCCACCACCTTCCAGGGGCGGACCGTGCTGGCGTTCAGAAGTTACGACACCGGGTTCGGTTTCAACACAGGCAATGGCAACATCATCCTGCTGACCCAGGTGGCCAGTGCGGCGACAGCAACCAACCCCAGCTCAACGCTGTCCTGGGTTGAATATGACACCAGCGTCGACAATGTGAATGGCGTGGGGCTGACGACGGACCAGGCCCTTCTCTATCTGACCACCGCTCCGGGCTACAGCGTCAGCAAGCCAGGCGCCGAGATCTGGAGCCTGCAGCCTGATCTGAACCCAGACGACGGCCAGGCGAATGGGAGCTGGTCCATGAGCCAGTCTCAATCGCTCAGCAGTCCAACACTTTGGAATGAAGCTGTCATTGCTGGCACCGGTGGTTCTGGGTACTACAACACGGCCACCCTCGTTCCATTCATGCTCAACGGCCAACTGATGGCCACGTGGACCGACAGCAACAAGAATGTTCAGATCGCCGATCTCAACGCGACCATCGCCAGCCCCAGCCAGCAATCCCTCGCCGGCTACTCCATCGATGGCAACCTCGACATCAATGGCGACGGCTTTATGGACATACTGATCTCCGATCCCTCCGATCCCAGTAAGTCTGTCAACAACCAATACGCCCTCTTCGGTGGTGACTATCTCAATATCGCCTCCCAGGTGGGCACCGCCGGCAATGACACCCTGATTGGTACGCCACTGGCTGATGTGATCTACACCATTGGCGGGAGTGATCGCGTGATCTCCAATGGCGGCGCCGATGTGATCTATACCGGCTCCGGTGATGATCAGATCTCGATCACAGGCAACGCCTTCACCCGCATTGATGCCGGCTCCGGCTTTGATGTGCTGCAGCTTGAGGGCCTGGCCAATCAATCCTACGATTTCCGCCTCAATGTCAGCGCACCGGAGTACTTCGCCGGCACAAAGCTGCGCGACATTGAATTGATCACATCGCGTGACTTCGGCGCCAACACGCTGTACTTCGATCCGGAGGCGATCAATGCTATCAATCCCGATCGCATCCTCTTCCTCACGCCCGATGCGTCGGACACGATCAATCTCACCGGCGAATTTCAGCGCAATTCGTCCTTTGACACCAGTTATGGGGGCGGTCTTTGGTATGCCTATGCCGCTGGTGGAGGGTCTGCTGGTACAACCAACCCAACCTTGGCCTACGTGCGGGTGCCTGATGGCAGTAATGCAGTCACTTGGCTTGCTAGCCAGGTAAATGTGGGCGCACAATCGACAGTTCCTTTGGCAGCCAGTTTTTCAGCTGCCATGGCCGATCCAGTTCCAACCATCCCAAGCCCATCGCCGGTCGCCGGCAGCAGCAACTTTGGCAATGGATTAACGATCACCGCCTATAGGACAAATCCAAATTCAGGCGCAGCCCGCTTCAAGATCAGCCGCAGCGGCGATCTCAACAGCAGCCAGCTGGTCAGTTATGTCTCGTCGTCCCAGAACAGTGCCGCCGATCCTGGTCGTCACTACACCCCGGTGGCAGGCCTATTGCGACTTGAGGTTGGCCAAGCCGAGGCGGATATCACTGTTCCCATTGATGCAGTCGCGATCGCGGCCCTTCGCAACGGCACCCTCAGCTTGGAAGTGGCTGAACTTGATGACTGGGGCCAAAAGGAGTTCCATCTCCTGCTCGACGTTGCCACCACTACCGCTGGACTGCGCCCGGTCCTTTCAGGTTTGAATCTGCAAGTCGATCCAAGCAGTCAAACTGCTTCGATCGGCTTCCGGGCTGATATCAACAAGGATGCCGGCGCTGTGGGCTTAGCCAGCACATTAAATCTCAATGTGCTGCGCAGACAATCGGCCACCAACTTCGCCAGTGATCCTGAGACCCGAATCCAGAAGTTGGTGATCAGTGAAGGAGAAATCCGTAAATTTGACCTTGATAGCCGCACGAATGGTCAGGTTTCCCTGCAGCTTGATCTCAATGCAATCACTGGCTCAATCCAGTTGCTGGCTAATTCGGGCTTGCAGCCGCTGGTATTGAGCAAATTAGATCCCACTCGAAAGCCCATCACCGTGGGCATTGATCTAACGACCATGAGTCTCGACTCATTGACTCTGCAAACACCTCCTTCTGGTGTTGTGCTCAATCAGACAGCCATTGACTTTACTGTTGCTGCCGACCGCTATGGGCAAGCCAAGATCTTTATGGATCTCACCCAAGTTGGAGGAGACCTTGACCTTACTGAGGTAATCAATGGCTTGGTCATACGCAAACCTAATATCTACAATCTCTATTACGGCATAGACGATAGCGGCGCTCTCTCAGCACTAACTTACAACTCTAGGCATCGGGCTGGAGCCCGCTTCTATGACACTGATGGTAATGGCATTGCTGATTCTGTCAGCCTAACTTTTGTTGATGGCGGCCTTGGCGACAAGGGTCCAGGAGGCGATGGGATAATCGACGATCCATCTACAGCGGGTGTTGTCAAGCTCACTGATGTGAGACTGACGACCCTGGATCAGCACACCCTAATAGCCGCATCTGCAAGCAACGCAACTGCTCCGGCCAGCCTTGTGTTGCGTGCAAGTCTTGCCAGCCGCGCCGCCACTGTCAATTACATTGGCTATGTGGTATTGGATCCCACCAATGAGACAGACACATTTGAATCGATCTTCTCCGATCTTACTTCTCTGAAACAACGATCTCAGACCCTATTCTCAACCCTTGAATCAACAGATGTCACCCTGGCTCCCGAGACTGCTTTAAGCCGAGAAATCCTACTTGTCAATAATCAGAGAGTGCAATTCTTTGAGGTTAAAGATGGCACCTTAGACCAGCTTTCCAGCGCAAAGGATTCCCGTCTGCGTATTCTCAAGGCCGACGCCAACTTTACAAGGAATGGGCTCTTCTCTTCCAGTAGTGGGGTTGGACTGTCTCTTTCTCTTGTCGATGGCGATCAAGGCCTTAATGCCTTAATTGGCCAGGAACAGGGCTCGGCACCTCTGTTGGATTTGACAGCCTTTACGGCTGATCAGCCCCTAGTTGCCACCCTCTCACTGGCCCGTGAAGCCGCCTTCGATGCCGTCACCGGTTTCTACCGGTCTATCGACATCCAAGGCACGGTATGGCTTGATCCCTTTGACGCGACCAAAGGCACAATTACCCCTGGCGAGACTGGTTACTCTGTTGCTGCACTTAAAAACATGGTCGATTCACTCACCGGCCTGCAGGTGGGCAATCGCCAAACAAATAGCCGCTCGATCACTCTGCAGGAATCCACCTATCTTGCACCCATTGCCCAGGTCAATGGCCACACCTTTGTGGCCTTCGCAAGAGGCAATGCTGATAACATTGCCCACTTCGTCATGCTTGGCACTAACACCTTTGGCCTGGAAGATAAATTTGGGGGTGGGGATCTTGATTACGATGACCAGGTGATCAGCTTTAATTTCAAGCCTGTCAGCAGTCTGGCCACCGTATAAAAGCCTGTAAAGTTCGAACTGATTTTTCCAATTACATACTTGCTGGCAGCCTTATTTCACTTCTCATTGAAGCTATGCAATTAATGGCATTGACTGCCCCAGTGCAGACTTGCCTCGAATACTTACCTTGCTAGCCCAAGTGCGCATCCTCGGCATCGATCCCGGCCTAGCCCGCGTTGGCTATGGCGTGATCGAGGTGGAGGAGCACCGCGGCGGCGCCCAGCACCTGCTCGATTGCGGCATCATTCGCACCGAACCCGGCCGCAGCGAGGGTGAGCGGATGGTGGAGATCGCCCGCGACCTGCGGGTACTGATCCGCACCTGGCAGCCCCAGCTGGCGGTGGTGGAAAAGTTTTTCTTCTATCGCTCCAGCACCACCATCGCCGTAGTGCAAGCCAGGGGCGTACTGATGATGACCCTGGCCCGCTTTGGCGTGCCGGTGGTGGAGTTTCCGCCAATGCAGATCAAGCAAGCCCTCACCGGCCATGGCCACGCCCAGAAAGATGAGGTGCTTGAAGCGGTAATGCGCGAGCTCAACCTCGACACCCCGCCCCGCCCCGATGACGCCGCCGATGCCCTAGCCGCCGCCCTCACCGGCTGGTTCCAGCGGTGAGCACCAAAGCCAGCCTGCGGCGCCACTTCCGCCCCCTGCGCCAGACCCTGCTCCAGTCTGTGGAAGGCGCGATTGTGGCCCAGGCCCGCCAGCACATTCCCGCCCTTGTGCCCGCCGGCCGAGCCCTGGGCCTCTATTGGCCCCTGCCCGGCGAGGTAGACCTGCGGGAGCTGCAGGCCCTCCTGCCCAACCAGCTGGCCCTGCCGGCCATCAACGCCGCCCCAGGCGATCCGGCGGCCCGGCTGGTGTACCGCCCCTGGCGTGGCGGCGACCCCCTGGAGCCCGATGGCTGCCGCATCCCGGCACCGCTGGCCGGCGCTGGGGAGCTGCCAGCCCAGGCGCTGGGGCTGCTGCTGGTTCCTGCTCTGGCCTGCGATGCGGCGGGCATCCGCCTGGGCTATGGCGGCGGCTGGTACGACCGGCTGCGAGCCGACCCCGCCTGGGCCCAAGTGCCGGCGCTGGCGGTGCTGCCCCGCGGCTGCCGGGTTGAGCAGCTGCCGCGCGACCCATGGGATGTGCCCCTGCAGGGCTGGCTAGATGAAGAGGGCCTGGGGCACGCTTCTTGACGGCACGCTTCTTGACAATGCCTTTACAAGGAACGCACTACGAGCAGCTGTTTGCCAGGATCACTTCATAGAACAGGCCACGCCTTGGATCTCAACGCTTTTACTGCTCCCTGCAGCTACGCCTCGGTCCCGGAACG
>CAZKER010000273.1:0-2087 GCA_964551845.1 uncultured Cyanobium sp. | reverse complement strand
AGTGGGGAAGGCAGTTTATGCGCTGGGGGCTAGGCGACCAACAACCGCCGCACCGTGGATCGTGAGCAGCCCAGGCGATCAGCAATCGCTTGCTGGGTGAGCCCGGCTTGGCGCCATCGGCGGGCACGTTGCTGGCGGCTTTCAGTGGCCCAGCACAGAACGAGAATCGGGAGCAGAACAAACACCGCCACCCAGGCGGCGAGGCAAGTAACGGACATGGCTAGAAATGCTTTTGTGCATCAGCCGGGGCGCTCAGGCCTCACCGGTTGATGCATATATGGTAGCAGATCGTCAGGGGGCGCCCTCCATCTCAGCAGCGATGTCAAGAATGTCTTGGCGGATGACGTCGGCACCGTTGATGCGGACTGCTAAAGCCCGCAGGGCGGCGGCTAAGCACTCTTCCTGCCAATCCTCGTTGAACATGCCTATTTCGTAGCGATCATCAAACGCCTGCACGATGCTGGCGGCGGCGGGGGATGGGTCAGTCATTGGTGGCCTCACTAGTGTGGGTCGTAATAGCTTGCAGCAAGCGCTTTCTTACATCAGTCGGCCTATCTTGCATCCAGTAGTCCAAAGATAGTTTTCGTATCAAGATTAAAGCGTTTTCGGCTGACAATCCAATAGTGCCGCCGCTGTGTGCAATCTCAGCAATTTTGTCAAGGGAGTGCAATGTTTGCTCAAGTTGTAAATCCTTGCTTGTCTTTGCGGTAGCAAATTGAGAAAGCTCCAAGTAAAGCCTGTTGATTGTCTGTAGCTCTGGTGTTGCCATTAGTGTGTTCCTCTAGTGTTGTTGGTGGGTGTGCCCCAGCGGGCAATCGCGTACTCGATAGCGGGGATCAGATCGCCGGCACAGTTCCGCTTCTTGACCAGGTACTGAGCCGCTGATCTAATCTGAGCCTCAGTGGCAATCTCCGGTACGCGGCTGTAATCCACCACGGGCTTACGCGCCCCCGGCACCGGCTGAATGGTGGGGCGGCGTTCACCTAGCAACTGCGCGGCCAAGGTGAGCCTCCCTGCCGCGCATGGCTGGTCACTGTCAGCGGCTTGCATGGCTTTTTCAAAAAACCAAGGGATCAGCGTTGCCGTTTCCTCGTCGATCTCATCATCCGTCACTCCCACTGGCTCGGGCTGGGCCAGGGTGGCGCGGTCGGCGGCGATGGCGGCGCGGGCGTAGTCAAGCACTTCTACGTGGATGTCAGTCTCTTCCGTGTAGCAAGTGCCAAAACCGCTCCCATCCGACATGGAATAAACGAGGTTAGCCTTGCAGGCTAGCCCCAGTAAATATTCATCCGTCAGCGCCGCCGGCTCGGGCTGGGCCTGCAGGCAGCGAGCAGCCCAATGCTCGGCCCACGCATTAGCGTTCAGCAGCATTTCAGGACTCGGACCCGGACTGGCCGACCCGGTTTCACGCCACCATTTTCGGAAGTCGTCAGGGGTTGGGGTGCTCATGATTCAGTGGGGGTAGTGGTGCCACCATCCAGCTCGGCGGCGATGCGCTCCAAGAGGTCTCCTGCAGCAAGAACACCCTCTGCAAACTTCGGGTGGGGAGTGTCGCCGATCAAGCCTTCCGTTCGATCCGCAGCAGCGCGGAGGGCGGCGGCGAGTCTCTGCCCACCAGTGTTCAAGGTGTTGACCTGAGCTTCGTAGGTGCTGTCACAGGTGCCGTAGGCATCCAACACCGCCTGCGCGGCTGGTGAGAGCGGGGTCATCGGTCGGCCTCCGACTCAAGTTCACTGGCAGGGCTATCAGGGGCCTCAGGCGCGGCCACCAGTTCGATCAGGTCGGCACCGCTCTGGTCAATACAGCTAGTCCCATCGGGCCTATGCCAGTGGATGTTGTGACAAATCCCTGGAAAGTGGGAGCCAATCGGATAAGTTGTGCCTGGATCTACTTCAGTGATCTGCACGATATGCCCATCCCTGCGGCACCACCATTGGCCGAGGGTAAAGCGGGTCTTTAGCAGCCGAGCCACGAGGCAATCGGGATCAAGAGCTTCGTCAGGCAGGAGACTTTTAGACCAGGTCATGGGTTGATTTCCTCTTCGAGGGTGTAAAGGCCAGAGCGGCGAGAGACAGCCGCGTTGATGA
>CAZKER010000272.1:0-5876 GCA_964551845.1 uncultured Cyanobium sp. | reverse complement strand
ATAGGTAGCCATTAACCCGTAGGCCAGGCGCCAGGCGGGATTGGGGATCTGCTCGGCCCACGACAAAATCTGAGGATCGCCCGGGAGCCGCCGGAACTGGGCCGCATGCAGGCCATAACCAGCTGCCCTCTCGCTCCAGTTATCAGGCAATTCGAGGTTTAGGTGGCGGGCCAGGGCCGCCAGGGCGATACCGCACTGCTGGCGGCTGCGGCTGCTGGCGGCATAGCTCTCTAGCGCCATCTCGAGTAAAGGCCGCCCCAAGGGCAGGTCTCGCTCGGCCGCAACGGCCAGCAGGCGCCGCAGGTAGGGCAGGTAGGCGCTGGTCCAGGTGGTGCGACAACCAGCGGGGTTGCGGCGGCGGCGGGGATCGGCAAAAAACGCCGCCTCGAAAGTTGCCAATCCCAGCGAATCGGCGGCAGCGGGCTGAACCGGCACGGGGGCCCGGTCTGGTCGCACCCCCCAGGCATTCCAATCAAAGCGCCCTTGCTGGAGCTGGCGCAACACCTCTTTAAGCCGCTCCCTGGCCTGCTCAAGACCGGCCCCATCGGCAGCCAGCCCGAGGCTGATGCGCTGCACCGGGTGCTGGCCCGAGCCCCGGCGGCAGGGCAGCGGCCCGCGCAACCCCAACCGTTGGCCGCGCAGCTCTAACCGCAAGGAGACCCCGGCCTGGGCCAGGGCGTGGTTTGCATGGGCCAGGTCGAGCTGCAGTTTGGATCCGGCTGCAATGGCAACTCCTCCTGCCCGATCCAGCTCCACCGCTGCTTTTGCCATTGGCCCTGCACAGGCCCTGACCTTATCGATATAGGTCCGTAGTCGCTAGGGGAGTGGCTGCAGCGTTACGCTCTCAGCCTCTGAGCCGCGCGGAACGAGGGCATGGCCAAAGTTGGCGTGCTGCTGCTGAACCTCGGTGGACCCGAGCGTATCCAGGACGTAGGGCCGTTTCTCTACAACCTGTTTTCCGATCCGGAAATCATTCGGCTGCCCAATCCAGCCCTGCAAAAGCCCTTGGCCTGGTTGATCAGCAGCCTGCGGGCCGGAAAATCCCAGGAGGCATATCGCTCCATCGGCGGCGGCTCACCGCTGCGGCGCATCACCGAGCAACAGGCCCGCGAACTCCAGAGCGAACTGCGCACTCGGGGCATCGAAGCCACAAGTTACGTGGCTATGCGCTATTGGCATCCCTTCACCGAGTCGGCCGTGGCCGACATCAAGGCAGACGGAGTCGAAGAGGTAGTGGTGCTGCCCCTTTACCCCCACTTCTCGATCAGCACCAGCGGATCGAGCTTCCGCGAGCTGCAGAGGTTGCGCCAGGCCGACAGTGGCTTTTCGCGCCTGCCGATCCGCTGTATTCGCAGTTACTTCGACGACCCCGGCTACGTGGGTGCCATGGCCGGCCTGATTGCCCGCGAAATCCAGGCCTGCCCCGAGCCCTCAAATGCCCATGTGTTTTTCAGTGCCCACGGCGTGCCCAAGAGCTACGTGGAGGAAGCGGGCGATCCCTACCAAAAAGAGATCGAAGCCTGCGCCCAGCTGATCATGGAGCGCCTAGGTCGCGATCTGGGCTTCGCCAATCCCTTCACCTTGGCTTACCAAAGCCGGGTGGGTCCGGTGGAGTGGCTCAGGCCTTACACAGACGACGCCCTGCAGGATCTCGGCGCCGCCGGGGTCAAGGATCTAGTGGTGGTACCGATCAGCTTCGTCAGCGAGCACATCGAAACCCTCGAAGAGATCGATATCGAGTATCGGGAGATCGCCACGGAAGCTGGCATCATCAATTTCCGGCGCGTACCAGCCCTCGACACCACCCCGGCCTTCATCAATGGCTTGGCCGATTTGGTGCAACAGGCCATGGCCGGACCCGAGGTAAACCTCGACCAAGCTGCCGAATTGCCCAGCAAGGTGAAGCTCTATCCCCAGGACAAATGGGCTTGGGGCTGGAACAACAGCTCTGAAGTTTGGAATGGGCGCTTGGCGATGGTGGGCTTTTCCGCTTTCCTACTGGAGCTGCTCAGTGGGAAGGGACCGCTGCATGCGCTGGGCCTGCTCTGATCGCCTCCAGCTGATCGCAGCAGCTGTCGTGCTCAGCGGCGCCGCCTGCTTGCTGCTGCCCCGCGCGGCGGTGCATGCCCAGAGTCGTTGGCAGATGGGGGTTTTTCCCGTCACCAGCTTCCTGGCCTACACCAGCCACTTCGGTACCCGCACCGGCCCTTGGGGGCGGATGGAGCCCCATTACGGGCTGGACATCGCCGCCCCCATGGGCTCGCCGATTCGCAACTGGTGGGCCGGCTCCGTACAGAACGTGATAAACGACGGCGGCTGCGGCCTCGGGCTAGTGATTCGTTCGGGAGATTACGAACATATTTATTGCCACTTATCTGGTCGGGTGTCAGGCGGCACCTACACCAGTGGGCAGGTGGTGATGCGCCAGGGACAGGGCGTGCGCACGGGCCAACTGATCGGCCACGTGGGCATGAGCGGCCGCACTACAGGTCCCCACCTGCATTGGGGCATGCGCCATGGCGGCCGCTGGCTAGACCCCGCCCAGATCTTGAGGGCCATGGCCGCTGGCCGGCGCTAGCAACCTGGGCGGGCAGCTGCCCCGAAAGCCACGCCGGCACCTAGGGTTGCTGTAATCCATTAACCGCCAAATTGATTGGCCTGCAGCAGCCGTGACGCTGACGTCCTTCACCTCTGCGGCCCAGTCCGCTCCCGCCACAACTAGTAGTGATGTCGCCAGCGCCGAGGCTTTTGCCCCCCAGCGGGTGAATGGCGGCTATGCGCTGATGGACTCCCTGCATCGCCACGGCGTGCGCCACATCTTTGGCTATCCCGGCGGCGCAATCCTGCCCATCTATGACGAACTGCACAAGGCAGAGTCTCGAGGCTGGCTGAAACACATCCTGGTACGCCATGAGCAGGGCGGCACCCATGCGGCCGATGCCTACGCCCGTGCCACAGGCGAAGTTGGCGTCTGCTTTGGCACCTCGGGGCCCGGCGCCACCAATCTGGTGACCGGCATCGCCACGGCCCAGATGGATTCGGTGCCGATGGTGGTGATCACTGGCCAGGTGCCGCGGGCCTCGATTGGCACCGACGCCTTTCAGGAAACGGACATCTTCGGCATCACCCTGCCGATCGTTAAACACTCCTGGGTGGTGCGCGATCCCCGAGATATCGGCAGGATCGTTGCCGAAGCCTTTCTGATTGCCGCCAGCGGCCGGCCCGGCCCGGTGCTGATCGACGTGCCTAAGGACGTCGGCCTGGAGGAATTCGATTACACCCCGGTGGCTCCGGGCTCGGCGATTCCCGCAGGCTTCAAATTGCCTCCCGGTCCAGACCCCGAAGCTGTAGCCGCGGCCCTGGCCCTAATTCGCCAAGCTCGTCGCCCCCTGCTCTACGTCGGAGGCGGAGCCATCAGCAGCGGCGCCCATGGCGCCGTGAAACAGTTGGCCGAACGTTTCCGACTGCCGGTCACCACCACCTTGATGGGCAAGGGAGCTTTCGATGAAAAGCACCCCCAATCGGTTGGCATGCTGGGCATGCACGGCACCGCCTACGCCAATTTTGCAGTCACCGAGTGCGATCTGCTTATCGCTACCGGTGCCCGCTTCGATGACCGGGTCACTGGCCGGCTGGATGGCTTTGCGCCTCGGGCCCAAGTGATCCACATCGATATCGACGCGGCGGAGATGGGCAAAACCCGCCTGCCTGATGTGGCTTTGGTGGCCGATGTCCAGGCAGCGCTCGATGCCCTCCTGGCTGCCTCAGCCCAGGACAGCTCGGAGGGCCGCACCGAGGCCTGGTTGCAGCGCATCGACAACTGGAAGCATCACTATCCCCTGGTGGTGCCTGATCCGGAGGGAGACATCGCTCCCCAGGAAGTGGTTGTCGCCCTGAGAGAGCTTGCACCAGATGCCTTCTACACCACAGATGTGGGCCAACACCAGATGTGGGCCGCTCAGTTTCTACACAACGGTCCTCGCCGCTGGATCAGCTCGGCGGGCCTGGGCACCATGGGCTTCGGCATGCCCGCAGCCATGGGCGTGCAGACCGCCTTCCCAGATGAGCAGGTGATCTGCGTCGCCGGCGACGCCAGCATCCTGATGAATATCCAGGAGTTGGGCACCCTCAGCCAATACAACCTGCCGGTGAAGGTGGTGGTAATCAACAACGGCTGGCAGGGCATGGTGCGTCAGTGGCAGGAGAGCTTCTACGGCGAGCGCTATTCCGCCTCCGAGATGACCGGTGGCATGCCCAACTTTGCGGCCCTAGCTGAGGCCTTCGGGGTGCGGGGCGTATGCATCGAGGAGCGTTCCAGCCTGCGCCAGCAGCTGCAGGAGGCCTTAGACCATCCCGGGCCTGCCTTCATCGATGTCAAGGTTCGCCGCAACGAGAACTGCTACCCGATGGTGCCCCCCGGCGCCAGTAACGCTCAGATGGTGGGTCTGCCATCCCATCCGGAGTTGGCAATCGATACCAGCCGCCACTGCCAAGCCTGCGGCAGCACTACCGAAAGCGCCCATCTGTTCTGCCCCAGCTGCGGCGCCAAACTTTGAGATGGCTCGCCGCATTGCTCACGGTTTTGCTGGTGTGGCCTGGAGCTGCCTTGGCGGCCGAGGTGCTGCAGGTGCGGGGGCCAACCTTGTTGCAACTAGGAGATCAAAACCGCAGCTATACGGTGCAGCTGGCCTGCGTTGAAGTAGCCGACGCCAAGCAAGCTGAGGCCGTGGCCTGGTTGCGCCAGGCAGTTCCTCGCCATACCCGAGTCAATCTGCGGCCGATGGGGCAAAACCAAGGCGTGCTGCTCGCCAGAGTTCAGCCGTTGGCTCCTCCGCGCGGCAGCATTAGCCAGGCAACAGATCTAGGCAGCGGCTTGATCGCAGCTGGCCTGGCCCAGGCCGACCTTCTCACCACTGCGGACTGTGCCAACGTCGGAGCCTGACTCCGCCCGTACACCTTTCCATGAGTCTGAATCGCACCGCCAAGGGCATCGTGTTGGTGCCCTCCCTGTTGCTGGGAGGAGCCTTCTTAGCAGCAGGGGTATGGAGTGATGGCCCCGCCGCAACCAACAAAACCCTTGCCTTGAGCCTGGGGGGGATGTTGATGGCAGTGGGGCTGCTGGCCCAGCTTCTACCCGAAAACAAGTCGGAGTCTTCCGACCCCGACTAAGAAAATTCGAGCGCACAATTAGATTACTTCTTGGGCTGAGCCTTATTCATCTGTGCTGTGTACTGAGTGATCACTTCATCCACGAATTTTTTATCGGCTGCGTTGATCTTGGAGTAACAACCCTGCTTAACCCGGCCCACAATCTGCACGATGGTGCCGTTGACAATCTGGGAGGCTTCAAGCTTGCCACTGCCAGCAATCTGACTGCCATGAACAGCGGTCACCACATAGGTGATTGCCTTGGCATTCGAGATGACAGCGTTCTGCACGGGCACCTTCTGCTCCACCGCCAGCTCGCAGACGTTGACGGCGGCGGCAAGGGCTAGATCGTTCATGGTCTCAAGGCTGATCGGTTTGCCAGCAGCGGCGGCTGCCCCAGGCGACTGGGCCAGGGCAGGGGCTCCCAGCAGAGCGGAGGTACAGAGGGCGGAAGCAGCGATCCAGGCCAGGGAAATACGAGACACAGAAACCGGCGGGCAACAAAAAAGCTTCAGCCCACTGTGCCATCCATTTCGGTTCAGCGGCAGGGGGGGTGGGACAGGCATCGCTGGCTTCACAGTTAAGGCAATGCCCCAAGAAGGCGTCACAGTTGGGTAGCGGCTGCCAGTTACCCATGCCTTCCGCCGAGCTACTCGTAGTGCCGTTCGCGGCGGTTGGCATCGGGGCTATCGCCGAGGTAGGCGGCAAGAACGCCTCCCTCGGCGAAA
>CAZKER010000271.1:0-4814 GCA_964551845.1 uncultured Cyanobium sp. | reverse complement strand
AACTGCTGGCTGGGGTGATCTGTGGCGAACGCCGCGGCGAGCGCTGGAGCAGCAGTGGCAAACCCCTGCCCCCCACCTACCACCAGGCCCGCGGCCTGCTGCAGCAAGCACTGGCAGCCCTGGCGATCCCGATTGAAGATCGTCCGCTGGCCCAGCATCCCCTGCTGCACCCGGGTCGAGCCGCCCAGCTGATCGTGGAGGGGCGACCCCAGGGCTGGTTTGGCCAGCTGCACCCGGAGCAAGCTGAACGCCTCGACTTACCTGTTTCAAGCATCATCTTCGAACTGGAGCTCGATGCCCTGCTCACCGCCGCCACCCGGCGCAATCGCTGGCAGCCTGCCTTTGCACCTTTTGCCACTGTGCCGGCATCGGAGCGGGATCTGGCCGTGGTGGTTGGAGCCAGCACCACATCCGCTGAGCTGCTCCAGGTGATCCGCAAAGCCGGCAAGCCCCTGCTCGAACATGCCGAACTTGTTGATCGATACGAAGGCGGTCAACTGGCAACAGGGCAGTGCAGCCAGGCCTTCCGGCTGCGTTATCGCGATGCCAGCCGCACCCTCACTGACGAGGAGGTGGAGGCAGCCCACTCCTCGATCCGAGCAGCCCTGGAGAAGCAACTGGGCGCCCAGTTGCGCAGCTGATCCCGAGACTGCAAGCCCCCCAACAGCTGCTAATCGGGCACCTCTGCCTGCGGGGCTGGGACGCCTGCCCCAATTCGTCGCAATACGGTCAACGTTTCTACGTGGCTTGTCTGGGGAAAAAAGTCAATCGGCTGAACGCTCTCCAAGCGGTAGTTGCCGCTTCCCACTAGCAAGGCCAGGTCCCTGGCCAAGGTGGCGGGATCGCAGCTGAGGTAGAGAACGTGGGCGGGGGGGCGCTCGCTAATGGCCTGCAGGGTGAACGGTTCCAGTCCTTTGCGGGGTGGATCTAGAAATAAGGCGTCGCAGTGAACCAAGTGCTCGCCAAGGCACTCGGCCACTACCCCTGCCTCAAAGGTGGCGGATTCACTCAGCCCATTTTCACGGGCATTGGCCTTGGCCTGGTGCACGGCCTCGGTGCTGAGTTCAATGCCGTGAACATGCCAGCCAGCGGCCGCCACCGGCAGGCTATAGGTGCCGATACCGCAGTAGGCATCCACCATCACACCAGGGGCAGACTCCGCAAGGGCAGCAAGCACCAGCGGCACAACCCGTTCAGCCTGCCTCGTGTGTACCTGGAAAAAAGTGTCGGCAGCAATGCGCAACTCGAGGTCGCAGAAACGCTCCTGCACCCAGCTACGTCCCACCACCACTCGTGTTTCGGGGCCCATCAGGGTGTTGGTGGGTAGGGGCTGCAGGTTTAGACACACCCCCACCAACTCGGGCCAGCGATGCATCCACTGGGCCGCCATGATTTCGATGCCGTCCAGATCAGCATTGCTACTCACCAACGTGATCAGCAATTCACCGGTGTGACTGCCGATTCGCAGGGCCAAATGGCGTAGGCCGCCTCCCTCGCGGCAGTCGCGATCAACGGGCCAGTCGCTAGCTTCCAGATCTGCCTTGAGGGGGGCGATTAAGGCGTCTAGGCGTGGATCCAGCACCGGGCAGCGGTTCATATTGACGATCTTGTGGGTGCCAGGGCGATAAAAGCCAGCCCGTAGTCGCCCGTCCTCACAGCGCTCAAGCGGGATGATCGCCCGGTTGCGGTAGCCAAGACCTTCGGGTGCGGCCAGCAGAGGGGCAACCTCCGTATCAAGGTGGGCGATCCGCCGCAGGGCATCCACCACTTTTTGATGCTTCCAATGCTGCTGCGCTAAGTCGTCGAGGTGCTGCAAGCTGCAACCGCCGCAATCATCGGCAAGGATGCAGGGCGGCCTTCGTCGTTCCGGCGCTGTCTCAAGCACTTGTTGCAGCTCAGCCAACCAATGACGTCGAGCCTTGTGGGTGAGGCGAACCTTCGCTGTCTCGCCAGGCAGGGCCCCAGCAACAAACAGCACCCGATCTGCGAGGCGCGCTACCCCCTGCCCGTCATGGGATAGGCCGGTGATAGACACCGTCACGGTCATGCCGGTGGTCAGGTCGACGGAGTCGGTCGTGGGACCTTCTGCGCTGTTGCCAATGCTGTTTCTGCCCACGCCCGCCTACCAATACTTCACCCTACGCTGTGCAAAGGGGCGTTACACCTTGCGCCATGGCACCGGGATCATGCTGCGGAGTCGATACAGTGATGATTGAGTGTGGTCGCTGCGATGAGCGTCGTTCGGGATCTGATTCTCCAGGCTGACGATCAGCTGAGGTATCCCAGTGGCGGCGAGCTGCGCTCCATGGTGGAGTACCTCAGCAGGGGAGCCGAAAGACTGGCTGTTGTGCGGGTACTCACCGACAACGAGAAAAAAATTGTGGATGAGTCTGCCAAGCAGCTCTTCCAGCGCAATCCCGACTATGTCGCTCCTGGGGGCAATGCCTACGGCCAAAGGCAGCGGGCCCAGTGCCTGCGCGACTACAGCTGGTACCTGCGCCTGGTGACCTACGGCGTACTGGCCGGCAGCACCGAGATGATTCAGCAGATCGGTCTGGTTGGTGCCCGCGAGATGTACAACAGTCTCGGCGTGCCCATGCCAGGCATGGTCGACGCTATGCGCACCATGAAGGAGGCTTCGCTAGCCCTGCTGAGCACCGACCAGGCAGCCCTGGCTGGCCCCTACTTCGACTTCCTGATTCAGGGAATGCAAACCAGCACCTGAGCAAGCCAAACCAATCAGCTACCCGACCCAGATGAGCGCCCGTCTCATCTGGGTCTTTTTATTGGCCCCATCACGCGTCTTGGATTAGATGAATGAGATTTGCCTATTGACCCTGGCAGGGCGCCGCGACAGGCGCCCGATTCGGGAGTCCAGCATGAGATGCATCATGAGTCTAGGTATGACTCCCGATTGAGATAGGTGAGTGCACTTAATTGTGCCGACTGTCTTGCCCCCACTGGTTAGGGGCATCCAGCCCATGCCTGTCCCTGTGATCTGCCTGTCGTGTCCGCGTACCTGTGTATGACACAGTGACGCAGTTCGATAAGCCATTGCGCTGCAATGGCTATCAAGCACGGTGAGCTGCCTGGCCAAGCAACATCTTGGCCATTGGACAAGCAGTACAGACCATTTACGCGCCGCTGGCTTCAAGCGGCCTGTTTGGCATTTCGACCGAGTGCACGCAGAAGGGAGGCCGGACGATCAGTGCGATGCAGCCAGAAATTCGAAAAAACTTGATTCCGGTTGCCCTTGGCAAGTTGAGACAAGTAATAAGCGTTATATATAGGTCGCAGTTAGAGCATATAAGACTTGTATTGCGTCCTGAAACGAGACCAGACCGGACCGGCGAGACGCGTTGATCCCAGTCGCCTTGGATTAGTCGCTCGATGAGACTTGGAATGCGTCTCATGCGTGGATATAGAGACTCTGTTTGGGAGATTTCTGCCCTATGGCGATTCAGGCGGCTATGGCGGGGAAGGAGCCAAGGGAAGCCACTAAGAGTCTCGCTTTTATCATTTGGGAATCTTTAAGAGACCCATTTCGCGGCCAATATGAGAATAGTGATACTGGTCTAGCTGTTTCGATAAAGCTCTTTCAGCAGCTGGTAAGCCTCGTTTAACCGCCGCATGGTGTCTTCCGTGCCACCGGAGTCGGGGTGATGGCTCATGGCCAACTCGCGGTAAGCCTCCCGTATCTGTCGCAGGGTGAGACGATGACCTGCTGCAGTAGGCAGTTGCAGCAGCTTCAGGGCGCCGTGCAAGGTCATGGTGTGTTCCAGGGTCTGGAACGAGTTGCCCTTACGACGCTTGCGGAAACGATGCACAAACCGCCGAATCAAGGTGGGCAGGCGTAGTTCCAGAGTTGAAATACTGAAGGGGTCCTCCAGCAGTCCGGCCATCACCACGACGCGCTCAAAACTTGCAGGCTGGCGCCCCCAGCTGGGAGCAGTATTGGCCACCACATCACAGGCAAGCGACCAGGTGAAGGGGCGATTCTCACTTTGATCGCTCTGGGCCCAGATGTCCTGGGCCAACCACACCATCGAGGCTTCCAGCACAGCCTCATTCGCTTCTTTGCCATAGAGCTCAAGCCAGTGGTCTCTGGCTCTAACCAGTGAACGCTCAAGTACATCCCCATCTACATGGGGCAGTGGTTCGACCGAAACATCAGCAGGTTGGCGCAGGGGCTGCAGACTTCTCTTGAGCTGATCAGATTGACGCCTCACAAAGCCTGGTAGGTCAATACCGCTTTGGCGAGGAGGCGCTCCGGTGCCCATCGACGCGGCGGCATCGAAATTAAAATCAAGATCAGACTCAGTTGACTCCAGGTCCAGACACAAGTCCCCCCCGGAGCCACGGGTCATCAGCACCAAGGCACCTTGCTCGTTAAATGCCGACTCCAGAGGAGCTGGACTGGTTAAGGAGCCCTCAGGCAGGGGGCTGGTGTAACCGTCAAGCGCCGTGACCTCTCCTGCCGCTGTGCTTGGGAAGATCTCATAGAGAAGACGCTCGAGAATGTCTCCGCGACTGCGGATGCCCCATTCCGCCCTGAGCGCATCAATTTTGTCGAGCAAATCGACAGGCAGCTCTAGGCTGAAGCGGCGACGAGTCGGATGCGCCGGCTTGACCATGCCTAGCGGCCCATTAGGCCACGCATCATCTTTTGCTGAGCTTCTAGTGCTTGCTGATATCGATCAACCAGCGTTTGACTCCCAGGGCCCGACGTTGAGTTGGTGAAGGAACGGGATTGGGGGATGGGCGGCGGCGGCGGCGGGGACAACCTCAGCGGCGGCAGGCTGGGCAAAAGGGGC
>CAZKER010000270.1:0-1590 GCA_964551845.1 uncultured Cyanobium sp. | reverse complement strand
AACGTGTTGCCTGGCATCGACGCCGCCTTTGTAAATATCGGTGAAAGCGAAAAGAACGGCTTCATTCACGTCACTGATCTCGGGCCCTTGCGCGAGCGTAAGGGCGCCGCCGGCATCACCGAACTGCTTGAGCCGCGCCAGAAGGTTCTGGTGCAGGTGATGAAGGAGCCCACGGGCACCAAGGGGCCTCGCCTCACCGGCAACCTGGCCTTGCCGGGGCGCTTTTTAGTGCTGCAGCCCCACGGCCAGGGTGTCAATATTTCTCGCCGCATCAATGGCGAGAACGAGCGCAACCGTCTGCGCGCCCTCGGTGTGCTGATCAAGCCACCCGGCGCCGGCCTGTTGATCCGCACCGAGGCCGAGGGCGTCAGCGAAGAGCTGTTGATCGACGACCTTGAATCCCTGCTGCGCCAGTGGGAGGCCATCCAAACCGCCGGCGAAGCCGCCAGCCCACCGGTGCTCCTCAACCGCGACGAAGACTTCGTGCACCGAGTGCTACGCGATCTCTACAGCCCGGACCTGGTTCGGGTGGTGGTGGATACCCCGGAAGCGGTTGCTCGGGCAAATGCCTTTTTGGGCTCCGACCACACCACGGTGCTGGTGGAAGCCCACAACGAATCGGAGGAGATTCTCGAGCACTTCAAGGTCAATGCGGCCATTCGCGATGCGTTGAAGCCGCGGGTCGACCTGCCCTCCGGCGGCTACGTGATCATCGAGCCCACCGAGGCGCTCACAGTCATCGACGTCAACTCCGGTTCTTTCACCCGTTCGGCTAACTCCCGCGAGACGGTGCTCTGGACCAACTGCGAAGCGGCGGTGGAGATTGGCCGCCAGCTGAAGCTGCGCAACATCGGCGGTGTGGTGATCATCGACTTCATCGACATGGAGTCGCGCCGCGATCAGCTGCAGCTGCTGGAGCATTTCACTCAGGCAATTCGCGACGATGCCGCTCGGCCCCAGATAGCCCAGCTCACCGAGCTCGGCCTGGTGGAGCTCACTCGCAAGCGCCAGGGGCAGAATATCTATGAACTGTTTGGGCGCGCCTGCCCCAGCTGTGGTGGCCTGGGCCATGTGGCCGTGCTGCCCGGCAAAGATACGCTCCAGCCCCTCGCAACCCTTACTGGCCTGGTGCGCTCCGCAGCCTCGGCCCGGGCTGAGGTGCTGAGCCCGGGCACGCCGGAGGCAGGTTCTAGCCGCCGCCGCCGTGGTGGCCGTGGCGGCCGCCACGGCGGCGAGCTCCTGGATGCTCCTGGCACGCAGGCTGGCGATGGGGCCGAGATCGCCCCGTTGGAGGCGGTACCTCTGTCCGTCGTGGTCGCCAGCACGGAGCCGGCCCCCCGCCGCTTTGACCATGAGCTGCTGGCCGTGCCGATGGATGCCGATCAGGAATTGGTGTTTGGTTGGATGGGCCTCAACCCCGCCCTGCTGTTAGAGCAGCTCCCCAGCAGCGACAACGTTGTCGTGCGGGTGGTCCGCCCAGGCATGGAGGCGGAAGAAGTGCTGGAGGAAGCCAGGCAGCAGCTGGCTGCCGCAGGCTCCCGCCGCCGCCGCGGCCGAGGTGGCCGGGGTGGCAATCCAGCCGCGGCTGAT
>CAZKER010000269.1:0-4851 GCA_964551845.1 uncultured Cyanobium sp. | reverse complement strand
AACCCGCCCAGCATGGTGAGCAGGGTGGTCTTGCCCGAACCCGAGGGGCCGGTGAGGATCACGATCTCGCCTGGCTGCACGCTCAGGCTGATGTCGTGGAGCACCGGCTTGGCAGCCCCCGCCTCCACGAAGGCGTGGTCGAGGTGCTCGACGGTAATCAGGGGTGTGATCAGAGGTGTGATCGGTGGCGTGACCGAGGGCGCCATAGTCAAAAGATGTCGGCCGGATCGAGGCGGCGCAGCTTGGCGGTGGCCAGCCAGCCCGACACGCCGCACACCCCCAGGGTGAAGGCGAACACCAGCAGGGCGCGGCCGGCGCTCATCACCACCATCAGGGAGGTGGAGCGGGCCAGGAAGCCGTAGAGCCCCAGCGAGAGCAACAGGCTGGGGGCGAAGGCCAGCAGGGCCAGGATCAGCGACTCCTGCAGGATGATCCCGACCACGAAGCCGTCGTCGTAGCCGATCGCCTTGAGGGTGGCGTACTCCGCCAGGTGATCGCTCACGTCGGAGTAGAGGATCTGATACACAATGATGCCGCTCACCACCAGACCCACCAGCACCCCCAGGCCGAAGATCAGGCCGAAGGAGCTGTTGCGGCGCCAGTAGGCCTCCTCGGCGGCGGCTAGCTCCTCGATCGTGAACACCTTCACCGAGGGATCCAGGAAGGTGGCCAGGGTGGCCTTTACCCGCAGCGGGTCTACTCCTGGCTGCAGTTGAATCACGCCCATCTGGATGTCGTCGGCGCTCTGGTTGGGGAAATAGTTTTTGAAGTTGGTGCTTGATGTCACCAGGTTGATATCGGCAGCGAAGGTGAGCCCCAGCGAGAACAGCCCGGTCACCACCGACCGCACGCCGCCCAGCTCGGTCTCGTAGCTGCCCTCGCGGCGCACCGTGGCGGCCACCGGCCCGGCGTTGGCCTTGGAGCGCACATCGAACAGCAGGGCATCGCCGCGCTGCAACAGCAGCGGATCGCTGGCCAGCTCGGGCAGTTGCAGACCCGGGTTCTCCGGCGCAATGCCGAAGACCAGCGCCTGTTTCTGCTGGCGGGTGTCGCGGTTGAGCCACTCGCTCAGGCCCAAATACAGCGGCGTCACGGCCTTCACCCCTTCCACCCCCAGGGCCTGGGTGAGACGGGCACGGGGAAAGTTCAGCTGCTCACCCAGGTAGAGGTAGCGGCCGCTAACCATCACTAATTCGCCGTTGATCTGCTGGATCGGGCGCTTCTGGCTGTCGTAGAGGCCGCCGGAGAGCCCCAGCTGGAAGAACACCAGCACGTTGGCGAAGCTGACCCCGGCGATGGCGGCGGCCAGGCGCATCGGCCGGTGGATCGCCTGGCGCCAGGCCAGGGGCGTGCGGCGCAGCACCAAAGGTAAAGGCGGCAGGCGCGGGATCTTGAGGCTCATCGCGGGCTCGGCTGCGACAGGCCGCTCTGTTCGCGGCGCTGCTGCTCCACCAGCTGCTCGAGGCGCTGGCGCTGCTCGCGCAGCTGCTCGGGCGTGAGTGGATCGAATAGCACGTTCACCTGCAGGTAGTTGATGGCGCTGGCCATCGCGGCCGCCTCGGGCCCCAGGCCGATCTTCACCTCAAACACCCGCCGGTCGAGGTTTTCGCCTGCCTGACCGCTGAACACGCTCTGGCGGCTCACTTGCCGGGAGATCTCCTTGACCCTTCCCTCCATCTGCCTGCCGGGGAACCCGTCGGCACTGATCACCGCCCGCTGGCCCAGGGTGATGCCACCCCGGTCGGTCTGGTACACCTCGGCGATGACCCCCATGCGGCTGCTGTCGCCCAGCTCGAGAATGCCTTCATCGCCCACCTTGTCGCCCGGGTAGGCGTTGATCTTGAACACCGTGCCGCCGAAGGGCGCACGGATGGTGGCCTTGGCCAGTTCGGCCTGATCGCGGGCCAGGGTCGCCCGCGACTCGTCCCGTTCGGCCCGCAGGGTGGCCTCGTCGCTGAGGGCCTGCTCCAGGTTGGCCCGGCTGGTGCTCTCGATCGTGATCCGCCGGTCGCGCACCTCGGCGCTGCTGGCCCCCTGGGCGTAGAGCTGGCTGTAGCGCCGCAGCTCCACCGTCGCCTGGGTCAGTTCGGCCCGGTAGCGGCTGATCACGCTGGCCTGGGCTTTCACCTTGCGCTCCGCGACCTGCACCGCCGCCTGGGCTTCCCGCACGCTGCGATCGAGGCTCTCGGCGCTGTCCATCACCGCCAGCACCTGGCCTTTGCTCACCTGCTGGCCCTCCTTCACCCGCAGCTCGCGCACGGCATCGTTGCTGAGCGAGGCCGGCACCGACAGCTTCACCACCCGATCGAGCGGCTCCACTCTCCCCAGGGCGGCGATCCGCCGCGGCAGGGGCTGCTGCTGGGTCTGCTCAGCTTGGTGCCGCTGGTTCTGCCGCATCGCCAGCCCGATCCCCACACCGGCCAGGGCCAGGGCCGCCAGGCCGGGCACCAGCCAGCGGGGCCACGGTCGACCCGGTGCGCCCGAGGAGCGGATTGCCATGGGAGCTTCTCTGTCTTTACCCGTTGTAGAGCGGGTGGCGGCCGCCGACTAGGACCCTCCGATCCACGCTTCACGCTGCAGGATGGCCATTGCTGCTTCCGTTCATCCATGCCCCTCCCAGGCGATTGGTTGAGTGCTGAGGCGGCCCAGTCGCTGCTGGCTGCCCTGCGCTCCCCCGTCGGGGCGCTGGCCTTCGTGCCGCTTTATGCCCTCTGGGTGACCCTGCTGCTGCCGGGGGTGTGGGCTTCGATGCTGGCGGGCGCGCTGTATGGCCCCTGGTGGGGCAGCTTGATCGTGTTTTTAGGGGCTTGTCTGGGGGCCGAGGCGGCCTTCATGCTCGGCCGCACCTGGTTGCGCAACTGGGCCCGCCGGCGCCTGGCGGCGGTGCCGAAGCTGCTGGCGATCGAGCAGGCGGTGAGTCGTGAGGGCCTGAAGCTGGTGCTGCTCACCCGCCTCTCGCCGGCCTTTCCCTTCTCCCTGCTCAATTTCGCCTATGGCCTCAGTGAGGTGAGCCTGCGCGACTACTCCATTGGCTTGATCGGAATACTGCCGGGCACGATTCTTTTCTGCGGCCTGGGAGCCCTGGCCGGTGATGTGGCTAATTTCGGCGAGGTGCTTTCCGGCGAGGCCGATGCCGGCACCTGGGCCCTGCGCATCGGCGGGCTGCTGGCCACCGTCGCCAGCGTTTGGCTGGTTGGTAAGGCGGCGCAGCGGGCGCTTCAGGGTTCAGAACCTGGTGTTTGAGTTGGATGCAAGTGATCTGAACCAGCCAGCTGCCAATCCCGCAGTGCCGCGATCAGCACAAACCAGGCCAGCCGCAGACGGGAAAACAGGCCCGATTTGGCGGCCAGCTGATCGTATTTGGCGCGGCCACACTCCGTCTTTATCCAGCGGTAAGCCTGCGGCTGGGGATTTTCCATGAAGCCATCTTGCCGCGCAGGCTCCTAGGGGAACTGCGGATCGCTCTTGCGCCTTAAGTGGGTGAAGCACTCACGGGTCATGGAACCTCCGCACCCCAGTCCCTGGGATTGGCTGGCTATCGATCGAGCCCCCCAACCCCCGGATCCAAGTCAGATCGGCTCGCCGGAGTCCCTCAATGCCTACCTAGTAGGAGTAGAGGAGCGCATGCAGCGGCTTGCCCTCATGGTTGAGGCGATGAGGCAAAGCTTGGCAGCTGGAGGACTGCTCAGTGAAGCCCAGCTGCTGGAGAAGGTGACCGAGCTTGATTTGAGCGATGGGGTCGTCGATGGGCGCAATGTGGCGCCTGTGCTGCAGGTGTGCGGTAAGTGCGGTTACAACCAAACGGGCCAGCACCGCTTTTGTGTGCGCTGCGGCAGTGATGCTCTGCGGCCCGCCGAAGCGATTTCTGATCCCTAATCTCTGCCACTAACATTGCCCTGCTTGGGGATAGGGCCATCGACTTGCTTTTGTGGCTGTTAACTGCGCTTTTGCTGGTTTTGGTGGTGGCAGCTCTGCTGCTGGTTGCTCGGCGTTCACGCCGCCGCCCCCGAGGCGGGCAACCCCAAGCTACGAAAAGGTTAGCTGTGCCGGCTTCATTCGATCTTGGCTTATGGCAGCCCGATCGCCCGATAAACCTGTTGCTAGAGGTTGATCACCTCCAAGTGGATGGCACAATTTTGAGGGGGCAGATCCGTGTTAAACGCTATCGCCTTAGCGCGGAGGGTGATCAGGCAGTTTTAGGAGCCCACTGCCAGATACTGCAGAAATTTCAGGATTTTAACAGCCAGTCCCTGCGGCGCTGTCTAGATTTGCAGAGTGGTGAATGGATCGATAATTTGCCAGTATTTCTTGAGGCCAGCCATGCCGCTAGCCAGCAGGGACAGCTTGATCGTCTTTACCAAAGCCATCAAGATGAATTGGCTGTTCTTTTATATGTGGGACGCGCCGATGGAGTTTTGCAGCGGCGCGAAAAGGAATTGATTGCTCACTACCTTGCGGGCCGATTTACTGGCGGAGGCCTGCAAGTTGAAGAGATTGCCCGTGATCTTGCTTGGAAGCCTGTGCCAAATCAAGATGATTTCAGGCTGGCCGCACAACGGCTTTCGCTGCTTGAAGCTTCGCTAAAGAAGCAGATCGTGCAGCTATGCAGGCAGCTCATTGAAGTGAAGGAAACCCTGGATGGTGATGAGGAGGGATCTATGGCTGAAGTGATCGCTCTGCTCCAGCCCTAAGCAGCTGCAGCCATAAGCAGCTCCCGCAGCCCCGCTTCATCCAACACCGCCACCCCCAGGCTCTCGGCCTTGTTGAGCTTGCTGCCGGCCTCCTCGCCGGCCACTACGTAGCTGGTTTTCTTGCTTACCGAGCCGCTCACCTTGCCGCCGGCCGCCTCAA
>CAZKER010000268.1:0-3016 GCA_964551845.1 uncultured Cyanobium sp. | reverse complement strand
TGCCGCCAGGTGATCGTTGATCCAGGGATCTAGCGTCTGGCTCCCTGATCACTGGGCTGCAGGCACGTCAGACTGTTGCTCTTGAGCCAGGAAAGCGGCCATGGCCACCGACCCCTTTGATGCACTCCGGCTCACCCTGATGCAGGACGTCCTGCCCGTGGGACTGGCTGTGGTGGAGCGGGCCCGAAAGGGTGGGGCTCGCGAGGTAATGGCGGCCTTTGACGGTCAGGCGGCCGACCCTCTCGGCAGTCTGCGGGAGGAGGGGGAGCCTGTCGCCAGTCAGCTGCGCCAGGGCTTGGACCGGGTCAGCCCCGGCCTGGGCAACCCTGTGATGAAGGTGGAGGTCCACGACGTGGCCACCGAGGTAGCCGCTCAGGGAGTACACGATGCCGATCCCCAGGACGCCCAGGAGCTGCAGCAGGGTTTGGCCCGCATTGCCGCTCGGCTTGAGCTGCTGGACCAGCGGCTCGGGCCCAACGCCTAACCATGGCTTTTGGTTCGGCTGCTTCGCGTCACACCGGCATGGGCCGCCAGTCGGCCCTGCTATTGGCGGTGGTGCTGCTGTTCAGCGGCGCCATGGTGGCGCGGTTGGCCTGGCTGCAGCTGCTGCATGGCGCTGAGAACCGCGCCAGGGCTGACGAAAACCGGATCCGGCTGCTGCCCCGCAACCCGATCAGGGGACGCTTGCTGGATCGTCACGGCCAGGTGCTGGCCACCAGCCGGCTCACCTACAACCTCTACATCCAGCCTCGAGAGGTGGATGACGCCCAGTGGCCGGCCCTGCGGGATCGCTTGGCGACGGTGATCGGGGTGCCCGCGGCCCAACTGGAAGCGCGCCGCAGCAGCGGTGCCAACGCGGAGGGATTTCGGATAGCCCTGGCTAACGGCCTCAAGTCTGAGCAGGTGCTGCGCTTCCGCGAGCAGGCCGCCGGGCTTCAGGGCGCCGAGGTGGATGTGGACATCCTGCGCAGCTATCCCCACGGCCGGCTGGCATCCCACGTGCTCGGCTACACCAGCGGGATTACCGAAGAGGAATATGCCCAGCTCCAGCCAAAGGGTTACCGGATCCAGGATCGGGTGGGCCGCAGTGGTGTCGAGAAGCAGTTTGAGGGGCACCTGCGCGGCGAGTGGGGCGGCCAGCAGGTGGAGGTAAACGCCGCCGGCCAGGTGCAGCGCATCATTGGCGAGAAGTCCGCCGAGGCTGGCCAGGACCTGCGGCTCACCCTGGATCTGGCCCTGCAGCAGGCGGCTGAGCGAGCCCTCGATGGGGTGCGCAAGGGGGCGATCGTGGCGCTCGACCCCCAAACCGGAGCAATTCGGGCCCTGGCCAGCCGGCCCACCTTTGACCCCAACGTCTTTTCGCCGGCGCCAAGTTCCAGCCAGTGGAGCAGTCTCAATTCCCCCGATGCGCCCCTACTGAATCGCGCCTTCCAGGGCTTTCCCCCTGCCAGCACCTTCAAGATCGTCACCTCCGTGGCGGGTCTCGAATCGGGCCGCTATTCGGCCGATTCCAAGGTGATGACGATGAATTCGTTCTGTTACGCAGGCCTTTGCTATCGCGACCATGGCGCTCACGGGGCCATCGGTTTTCCTTTCGCCTTGGCCGTGAGCAGCAACACCTTTTATTACCAGGTGGGGCTGAAGGTGGGCCCCGATGAGCTGTTCAAAGCTGCCCGGCGCATGGGCTACGGCCAGGTCACCGGCATTGAGCTGGTGGATGAGGAGACCCCGGGCTTGCTGGGCGATCAGGAATGGAAACAGGAGGTGCTGGGTGAGGGTTGGACACCTGTGGACACCATCACCTCGGCAATCGGCCAGGGGGCCCTACAGGTGACCCCGATTCAGATGGCGCGGCTTTATGCCGCGGTGGCTAATGGTGGTTGGCTGGTGACGCCTCACCTGGTGGAGCGAGCCACCGAACGCACCTGGATCGGTCTCAAGCCGGCCACCCTGCAGGTGTTGCGGGATGGTCTGCGCCAGGTGGTGACCATTGGCACCGCCAAGCTGCTCAACGATCCCAGCCTGCCTCCGGTGGCTGGCAAAACTGGTACCGGCGAGGATCCCCCCCGGCCGGATCACGCCTGGTTCGGCGGCTATGCCCCAGCTGACAAGCCCACCTTGGTGATCATCGCCTTCGGGGAAAACTCAGGCGGCTATGGCGGCACAGTGGCAGCGCCCATGGTCAAGGCGCTGATGACCACCTGGTTCCGGGGCAGCTTGCCGGGGCTGCCCCCCCAGTCCTGATTCAGGCCACCAGTTGCAGGTCGGGCTTGGCAAGCAGGCGCTGGTAGTAGCCGCGCAGCTGTTCGGTAGCTCCAGCCCAACCCCAGCGCTCGGCTTCCTCCCGGGCGTTGGTGCGCAGCTCGGCCCGCTGACTGGCATCGCCAAGCAGGCGATCCACCGCAGCAGCCAGGCTGCCTTCCTGGTCAGGTTCGTAGAGGCAGCCGTTCACCCCATCGCTGACGATGTCGGGGATGCCCCCGCGGTTGGCACCAACCACCGGGCAGCCGGCCGCCATGGCCTCAAGCAGCACCAGGCCTAGGGTTTCGGTGCTGGAGGGGAACAGAAAGGCATCGCCGCTGGCGTAGGCCGCCGCCAGCTCTTTCCCGGCCAAATAACCCACGAAGTGGGTAGGCGTGCCGGCAAAGATTTTCTCAAGTTGCAGGCGGTAGGGACCATCTCCCACCAGGGCCAGCCTGGCGTCGGGCATTGCTTCGAGCACGGGCCGGATCCGCTCGATCTGCTTTTCCGCAGATAGCCGGCCGATGTAGAGCAGCAGCTTGCCGGTGTCGCTCTGGCCGTTGAGCAGCCGCGCTCGCATGGCCTCGGAGCGCAGGGAGGGCTGGAACAGTTCTGTGTCTACGCCCCGCTGCCACAGGTCGGTGTGCTGGATGCCCTTCTCGCTCAGCTCCTGAACCATCGCTGTGGAGGTGCAGAGGTTGAGGCGGGCCTGGTTGTGGGCGGCCTTGAGCAGTTCCCACAGCAGGGGCTCCAGCATGCCCATGCCGTAGTGCTC
>CAZKER010000267.1:0-1541 GCA_964551845.1 uncultured Cyanobium sp. | reverse complement strand
GGGGGGTGGGGGCATGGGGGAATCCTGGCGGCTGCCGGGCGACCGGGCCAGGTTTGGTTTTGGGCGGCCCGTCAGGCAAGCGCCCCTGCTGGGATACCTTCTGGCGTGATCGCGTGGCGGCTGCAGCCAACCCGGCTCCGGGTGTGGCTGTGCCGCCTCAGCCCCTATCCCACTCCGCGGCCCAAGGCAGCTGCAGCATGTCGGCGGAGATGCAGTCCAGAATGGAGCCATGGCTGCCCCTTCGACCCAGGAAACCTCCCTCTCCCAGCGGCTCCAGGGCGCCCGTGAGGAGGTGCTTGCCGTGGCTCACCGCCATGGGGCCCGCAACCTGCGGATCTATGGCTCGGTGGCCCGTGGCCAGGATCGGCCCGGCAGCGACCTTGACCTGCTGGTGGATCTGGAGCGGGGCTGTTCCCTGCTGGAGGTGATCGCTCTTCGGCAGGAACTGGAAGCTCTCTTGAATTGCCAGGTGGATCTGGCGGAAGCTGCGCAGTTGCATCCTTTGATCCGCGATCAGATCATTGGGCAGGCCAAGTCTTTGTGAGCAAAGATCTCATTTACCTCAGCAGCATTTCCGAAGCTCTTGAGCGCATCACTCTCTACTCCATAGAAGGCCGCTCAGCCTTTCTTGCTTCCACGCTTGTGCAGGATGGAGTGATCCGTAACTTGATCGTGGTCGGCGAAGCCGTGAAGAATCTGTCGGTGGATCTTCGCGAGTCCGAACCGTCCACTCCTTGGAAGTCCATCGCCGGCATGCGAGATGTTCTAATTCATGATTACTTGCGTGTGAATCTGGAGCAGGTCTGGGAAACCGTAGCGCGTGATCTTCCTCCCCTTGGTCTCACCGTTAACTCGCTGATTGAGCGGCACATGAACGATTGAGCGCGTCGCCAGCATCGCCTACTGCCCAGGAGTCCCACCATGAGCCCCCTGGATCACGAAGAGAGGGTGATCCTGCCGCTCGCGATATAGCTGCAGCAGCGCGTCACCAAGTGGCTGAGCCATGCTGGCCTTTGGCCAGGTAACGGCGTCGCTCAGCTCATCGCCGCCGATCAGGCTGTCGTGGCCATCGCCATAGGCGGTGATGCCGTTGCCGGTGAGCACCTTGCCCACCATCCGCTTCACCCGTTCGGTGTAGTAGTCGATCTGTGTCACGTCCTCCCCCAGGATCCGGCGGGCCACGTCCTGCGCCGGGGCTGGGCTGCTCCTCCCCAGCAGCTCCATGAGCATGAGCGGTTGGTAGATGTGGCTCATGCGCATCTGCTTGGCGATGTAGTGCCGGAGGCGCTGGTAGGTGGGGGAGGGGCTAGACGCCATGGAGTGATGGTGGCGGCTTGAGGGCGATCGGGCCAGGTTTGGTTTTGGGCGGCCTGTCAGGCAGGTGCCCCTGCTGGCATCCCTTCTGGCTTGGGTGTGATGCGGCTGCAGCCAACCCGGCGCCGGGTGTGGGTGTGCCGCCTCAGCCCCTATCCCACTCTGCGCCCCCCGGAAGCTGCAGCAGGTCGGCGAGGGGGGTCGTGCCCATCGCCCTCGGAGGGGAT
>CAZKER010000266.1:0-6998 GCA_964551845.1 uncultured Cyanobium sp. | reverse complement strand
GTCCCATCCTCGAGCCAGACGGCAAGAAGCGCTGGGAGCTGCTGATCTGTTCCACCCCAGACATGCTCGAGCCTGCGGGGGCACCGGGCAACAGCTTCCGCTGGGTTCAGGCCTGCCCAGCCACAAGCGTCAATTCGATCTGGTTGAGGCAATCTCTGGAGGAGGCCCTTGAAGCTTCTGCCACCCAGGGTTTTGGACCGCCGCGGCGGCTGCGCTGCTGGCGTGCCTCGATGCGCACGATGGTGCAGCGGGCTGCCGAGGGGCTGGGGTTGGAGCTGGTGCCCAGCCGCCGTACCTACGCCCTAGTGAGCTGGTTGCAGGAGCGGGAGCGTCTGGTGTATCCACAGGAGCCTGGCTACATGGCCGGTCCCCTAGCCCCACCCCCCCAGCCGCTGCGACCGATTGCCGTGCCCCTGCCGGAAGCGGCACGGGGAGATAGCTGGGCCTGGGCCAGCCTGCCCTTGGGTGTCCTGGCCGCTGCATCGGAGTGGGAGCTTGGCTTTGCCGGCCTTGTACCCCTGCCTGAGGGGTTATCCCCCGAGGTGCCGGTGCCGGGCATTCGCCTATTCAGCGCTGCTCGGGCCCTGGCCTTGGCCGGCTGGCTGGCTGGGCTCGAACCGGTGCGGCTGGAAATCAGCGGCCTACAGCTGGTGCTCGAGGCCGGCCTTGAAGACCGCTGGCTACTCACCAACTTGCCGGCTGAGGAGGCTGAGGCAGCTACTAAAGCTTTCGCTGCCGCCCGCCAGCAGGCTGGTGGCCTGCAGTTTCTGGCCGTGCAGGCCCGCGAACAGGACGAGCGCTTCGAGGGTTTCTGGTTGCTACGCGACCTTCCTGACGCCTGACGCTCCACCATGGCTGAAGCGGTAGATCCCCCCTTTGATTGTCCCGACCGGGACTTCAATTCCTTGCCGGGTTGGACCTGGGTCGGCACCTACGGGGGCTACTACCTCCAGTGCGATCTGCTCCAGACTTTTGAGCACGGTTTTTTCACGCGCCAGTGGCAGGGTCGGAGCCCGGAGGTTTTGGCGGGTTATGTGAGCGCTGGGGTGAGTGTGCACCGTCTACGCCAGGTACACAGCGCCGTGGTTTTGCCCGCCAGCCAGGCCAGCGCAGATCCCTGGCCCGAGGCTGATGGTCTTGTTAGTGATAACGGCGGCCAAAGCCTCTGGGCCTGTGGCGCCGACTGCACCCCGGCGCTGATCGCCGATCCCGTTTCTGGTCGGGTGGCGGCCTGTCATGCCGGTTGGCGCGGTGTGGCGGGGGGCATCCTCAACCGCGCCCTGCAGCAGTTGATGGAAGGCGGCAGCAGGCCTGCCGACCTGCTGGTGGCCCTTGGACCGGCCATAGGCGGTCGCTCCTATCAAGTGGAGCGGGGGGTGTCGGAGCAGGTTGCGGCGTCGTTGGATCCTCCTGCGGCCCGCCCAAGGGATCCGGCCCGGCTGCCGGTCTTGCTTGAGCAGTTGCGTCAGTGCGGCGGCCTGCAGGCTGATCCCGATCCCAGGCGGGACCGCCTTGACATTCGCCTTGCAGCCCAGCTGCAACTTGAGCGACTTGGGGTGCCAACGGCGCAAATTGGTATTTGTCCCCTCTGCACAGCCAGCGAGCCGCTGCTATTTCACTCCTGGCGGCGTGATCAGGTCAAAGCGGTGCAGTGGAGCGGAATTGTTTCTCAGAGCTGAATTTTGCAGCCCTAGCATTCGGCTTGATGTCAGTCAAGTTCGGTCTTTAGGCGTCGATTCGAGCTGGATTTGCATCGAATTCAAGTTGCTTCGCTTGCAATCGGGGCGACCCTTGCGCAATAATGCATAAGTTGCATAACGCTGCCCAATGCTCACTGGCGCTGACCTTCTCGCCAAGGTCAAAGAACTCGGGGATGTGAGCAAGTCGGACTTGGTACGTGCTTGTGGCTATGTCTCCCACAAAAAAGACGGTTCGGAACGGCTGAATTTCACAGCCTTCTACGAGGCTCTGCTGAATGCTAAAGGCGTCGATTTCGGCGGAGCAGCCAAAACGGGCAAAGGCGGCCGCAAGCTCAGCTTCAACACCAAGGTGCAGTTCAACGGCAACCTGATGGTTGGCAAGGCCTATACAGGCATGCTCGATCTCAAGCCCGGCGACGAGTTTGAAATCAAGTTGGGTCGGAAGCAGATCCGCTTGGTGCCACTGGGTGCTGAGGACGAGGAAGAGTGATCGCCAGGGCCACCTGTTCGGCCACTTTGATGCCATCAATTGCTGCCGAGAGGATCCCGCCGGCATAACCAGCCCCCTCGCCGGCTGGGTACAACCCTGGGGTGTTGCAACACTCCAGGGTTGTTTCGTTTCTGGGTAGTCGTACTGGCGATGAGGTACGGGTCTCAACGCCAGTGAGCAGGGCGTCCTCCATCAAGAAGCCTGGAATACGGCGCTCGAAGGCCGGCAGGGCCTCCCGGATCGCGGTCAGCACAAACTCCGGCAGGCAGCCATCCAATGTTCCGAAGCAAACCCCTGGTTGGTAGGACGGAATAACCCCGGTGGCGGCGTAACTGGGCCGGTTGGCCACGAAATCACCTACCCGCTGGGCTGGGGCTTGGTAATTGGAGCCGCCGGTGACGTAGGCGCGACCCTCCCAATGGCGTTGAAAAGCGACGCCGGCTAGGGGATCGTCGGCGCTTTCGCCGTATGGCGCCAGATCGGAAAGCTCGATGCCCACCACAATGCCGCTGTTGGCGTTGCGTTCATTACGGGTGTGCTGGCTCATGCCATTTGTCACTACCCGACCTGGCTCCGAGGTGGCCCCCACCACCAATCCCCCTGGGCACATGCAGAAGCTGTAGACACTGCGGCCCAAGTTGGCTGTCTCACTGCAGTGGTGCACAAGCTTGTATTCGGCTGGGCCCAGGCGGGGGTGGCCGGCGGCCTGGCCCCAGCGGGCCCTGTCAATCAGGGTCTGGGGGTGTTCGATGCGCAGGCCAACTGCGAATGGCTTGGGTTGCATCGCCACGCCGGATGTTTTCAACATCGAAAAACTGTCTCGGGCGCTATGGCCGAGGGCCAGCACCACCTGGGTGGCCGGAATTCGTTCGCCGCTGTGCAGCTGCAGGCCCTGAATGGAGCGGTCCTCTGGATTGAGCTCAAGGTCGTCTACCCGGCACTCGAAGCGCACCTCGCCCCCTAGGGCCTCGATTCGCTGCCGCAACCCCCGCACCACCGTGGCCAATTTGTAAGTGCCGATGTGGGGGTGGTGCAGGGTGAGGATGTCAGGGTTGGCGCCCGCGGCCACCAGCTCTTCAAGCACCTTGCGTACGTAGGGCTTGGCTTCGCTCACCTGGCTGTAGAGCTTGCCGTCGGAGAAAGTGCCGGCCCCGCCCTCACCAAACTGGGCATTGGATTCGGGATTGAAGTCCGCGCTGCCCTTCCAGAAGCCGAAGGTGTCGGCGCTGCGCTCCTTCACCGCCTTGCCCCGCTCCAGCAATAGGGGACGAAACCCCATCTGGGCCAACAGCAGGGCTGCGAAATAGCCGCAGGGGCCTGCCCCCACCACCACTGGCCGCAACTTTCCAGCGCTAGATGCGCCGTCGCTGGGCCCAGGGCCCTGGGCGTGGCTTACTACGGGGTGATACGTGGTGTCTGGGCTCGGCCGCAGGTGGGGGTCGCCGGCAAAGCGTTTCAGCAGGCGTGCCTCGGCCCGGGCATCAAGGTCCAATTCCAGATCCAGGCTGTAAACGAGGGTGATCGCCGCGGTTTTGCGGGCATCAACGCTGCGTTTGACCAGTCGCAGACCGAGCAGTTGTTCGGGGGCGAGCCGCAGGCGCCGCACCACCGCCGCCGCCAGATCGGCCTCGCTGTGGTCGAGGGGGAGCTTCAATTCGCTCAGACGCAGCACTACCGACTCCAGGGGGCGCACGGACGGGGGCCGGGCGCCGATTCATGGCGTTATTTCAGCAGTCTTCGGCACACTGCGCCCGAAATCGGTTTGGGCTGCCAGGGTGGAGGTCGATGCGGCATCGTTTCATTGGCGATCACCCACTGCCCCCTCTGTATGGCCCTAGCGGTGCTGTGTGTGCTGCGCGCCACGGCCCACGGCACCCTGCTCTGGCGTTTGTCCGCTTGACCGAGGGTCTTAACTATGGGGCAGTTCCAGCGCGGCATGCCAACCATGGCCACCTGGCCTGGTGCCTCCATCTCCCGACGTATTTTCCTCAGCTTGGCTGGCTTGGGAGTTGCCACCTGGGCTGCTTCTAGCCTGCGCTCTGATGCCGTTGCCGCCCCTCGGGGCGCTGCTAGGCCGCAGCTGCTGCCCCGCGGCGATCTGCGTCTGGTGGCGATCAGCGATCTCAACAGCAGCTACGGCTCCACCAGCTACCTGCCCGAGGTGCTGCGGGCCGTAGAGCTGATTCCTAGTTGGCGCCCCGATCTGGTGCTGTGCGGCGGTGACATGGTGGCGGGCCAGAAGCAGGGCCTTAGCCGGGTGCACCTAAGTGCCATGTGGGCCTCCTTCCACCGCCAGCTACTGGCGCCGCTTAGGCGGGCGGGACTGCCGGTGGCGATCACCATGGGCAACCACGACGCCTCCTCGGCCCGCTCTGCGGGCCAATACATATTTGAGCTCGATCGTCAGGAAGCCGAGCGCTACTGGCGCGGCCAGCAGAACGACCTGGGGCTGAAGTTTGTCGATGCCAGGCGTTTCCCTTTCGCCTACAGCGTGCGCCAGCATGACCTGTTCTTACTGGTGTGGGATGCCTCCTCGGCCAGCGTGTCTGCTGAACAGGTGGCCTGGGCCGAGCGCCAGCTGCGCAGCCCCGAGGCCCAGTCGGCCCGGCTGCGGCTGGTGCTTGGCCATCTGCCGCTGCTGGCAGTGGGACAGGGCCGGGATCGGCCTGGCGAGGTGCTGCAGCAGAGCGAGGCCCTGCGCCAGTTGCTGCAGAGCACCGGCGCCCACGCCTACATCAGCGGTCACCACCACGCCTACTTCCCCGGCCGGGTGGGACAACTGGACCTGCTCAACCTCGGCGCCTTGGGTAGTGGTCCGCGCCGCCGACTACAGGACAGCACGCCTCCGGTGCAGACCCTCACCGTGATCGATGCCTTCTGGCCCCAGGGTGATGGAGCGGGACGCACGACCTACACCAGCTACAACATGACCACTCTGGAGCCAATCACTAGCCAGCAGCTGCCTGCCCAGATTCAACCCAGCCAGGGTCCGTCGCTGCGTCGGATCGGCTGAGAGATTCGCTTAGCTGCTCAGCCCAGACTGGCCTCGATCCTGGCCACCTCCAGGCGGGTGGCGATCACGGCGTCGGGGTTGAGGCTGATCGAATCAATGCCCTCCTCCACTAAGAAGCGGGCGAAGTCGGGGTAGTCGCTGGGGGCCTGACCGCAGATGCCGATCTTGCGGCCGCAGCGCTTGGCGCTTTGGATCGCCAGGCGAATCATGGCCTTCACGGCCGGATGGCGCTCGTCAAACAACTCAGCCACTAAGGCTGAATCGCGATCCAGGCCCAGGGTGAGCTGGGTGAGGTCGTTGGAGCCGATCGAGAAGCCATCGAAGCGCTCGGCAAACGCCTCTGCGGCGATCACATTGCTGGGTAATTCGCACATCACATAAACCTCCAGGCCGTTCTCGCCCCGCACCAGGCCGGAGCGGGCCATTTCTGCCAACACCCGATCCCCCTCCTCGGGGGTGCGGCAGAAGGGCACCATCGGGATCACATTGGTGAGGCCCATGCGATCGCGCACCCGTTTGAGGGCCTGGCATTCGAGGGCGAAGGCGTCGCGGAAGGCGGGGGCGTAGTAGCGGGAGGCGCCCCGCCAGCCGAGCATGGGGTTCTCCTCACTGGGCTCAAAAGCAGCTCCCCCGAGTAGGCGGGCGTATTCGTTGCTTTTGAAATCAGAGAAGCGCAGAATCACTGGCCGCGGATAGAAAGCCGCCGCAATGCGCGCCATGCCCTGAGCTAGCAGGTCCACGTAGTACTCAGCCGGGCTGGCGTGCCCCGCTGTCAGCTGGTCGATCGCTTCGCGCTCTGTGGCATTGCTGAGCCGTTCCGGCTGCAGCAGGGCCAGCGGATGCACCTTGATGTGGTTGGCAATGATGAACTCCAGCCGGGCCAGGCCGACCCCATCGCAGGGAATGGCCGCCAGGTTGAAGGCCTCCTCCGGATTGCCCACACTTATCAGGATTTGGGTGCGGGTGGCCGGCAGGTCTGTGATCGGCTGCTCCGTCAGCGTGAACGGCAAGGTGCCCCGGTAGACCCGGCCCACATCACCTTCACAACAGCTGATCGTGATCGCATCGCCGTCTTGAATGCGCTGGGTGGCATCACCGGTGCCGACAATGGCCGTGATGCCCATCTCGCGGGCAATGATCGCCGCGTGGCAGGTGCGGCCGCCCTGGTCGGTGACCACGCCACTGGCCCGCTTGAGGATCGGCTCCCAGTCGGGATCGGTGCGCTCGGTGATCAGCAGATCGCCGCTCTCAAAGCGCTCGATCTCGCCGGGATGGCGAATTACCCGCGCCACACGGCTGCTCACCGAGGCTCCGATGGCGCGGCCGCTCGCCAGGGTTTCGGCCTGGTGGGGCTCCAGGTGCCAGCTGCGCAGCACCGCCTGCTGCTGGCGCGACTGCACCGTTTCCGGGCGGGCCTGGAGGATGAACAGCTCGCCGCTGAGGCCATCTTTTGCCCACTCGATATCCATCGGCGTAGGCGAACCCCGTTTGGCGCTGTAGTGGCGCTCGATGCAGCAGGCCCAGCGGGCCAGGTTGAGGGCCTCGTCATCGCTGAGGGCAAAGCGGTCGCGCTCGGCCTGGGGCACCGCCTCGTTGACCAGGCCGACGCCCCCCTCGCCGTGCACCATCCGGATCGCCTTGCTGCCCAGCCGTTTGCTGAGGATTGGCGCAAAGCCCTGCTCAAGCGTGGGCTTGAAGATCAGCAGCTCATCTGGGTTGACGGCACCCTGCACCACGTTCTCGCCGAGCCCGTAGGCGGCGGTTAGCAGCACCGCATCTCGAAAGCCGGTTTCGG